>JAFGIZ010000247.1 GCA_016929365.1 Lentisphaerota bacterium | reverse complement strand
TCGGGAGAGACGCCGGCGTCCAGCCGGGTGCCGCTTTCCTGGATGGCGCGCGTGCCGATTTCGCGCTCGACGGCGATGAGCGCGCCGATGCGGTGTTCGGCCAGGGTCATGACGGCGCGCACGACGTGGTCGACGGCGGTCCGCTTTTCGGCCGAAACCACCAGCGCGGGCTGTTTGCCCAGCTCGGCCAGGGCCCGCCGGATTTCCGGCTGGAAAATCACGAGGATCGCCACGGCCAGGTAGACCGAAAAATTGCGCAGGATATAGTTGAGGGCGTCGAGGTTAAGAAACTGCGTGCCGCTGATCAGGACCACCAGCAGCAGCACGAGCCCGACCAGGACCTGGGCGCCGCGCGTGCCCTTGAAGAAAAGAAAAATGTAATAAAACGCGAAAGCCAGGACCAGCACCTGGAAGGCGATATTAATCCACGACGGCACGGCGTTCCTCCTTCACCCGCAGGGCGGTTCGCATGGCGTCCACCGACTCCGGCACGTCGTGGACGCGCATGACGTCCGCCCCGTGCAGCACGCAGTACGTCAGCGCGCCCAGGCCGGCCGCGAGGCGGTTCTGGACGTCACGCCCCGTCAGCATACCGAGAAATCGCTTGCGTGACAACCCGACGACGACCGGGCGGCCGAGGGGCCGCAGGGCGTCCAGGCGGGCGAGCAGCCGGAGGTTGTGTTCGAGGGTTTTGCCGAACCCGATGCCGGGATCCACGGCCAGGCGGCCGGACTCGATGCCGGCGTCGGCACAGGCGGCCAGGCGTGCCGCCAGGAAGTCCCGGACCTCCCGGACGACGTTCCCGTAACGCGGGTTGCGCTGCATGGTGCGGGGCGTGCCCTGCATGTGCATGAGCACGAGTCCGGCGCCGCTTTCGGCGGCGACCCCGAGCATGGCGGGATCGCCGGCGCCCGCGGTCACGTCGTTAATGATCGCGGCGCCCGCCTCGAGCGCGCGGCGGGCCACGTCGGCCTTGGACGTGTCCACGGAGACGACTGCCGGGATGTGCCCGGCGAGGGCTTCAATCACGGGCAAAACGCGCGCGGCCTCGTCACGGGCGGAGACGGGCGGGGCGCCGGGGCGGGTGGATTCGCCGCCCACGTCGATGATCGCGGCGCCGGCTTCGGCCATGTCCCGGCCGTGCCGGACGGCCCCGGCGGTATCCGTGAAGGCCCCCCCGTCCGAAAACGAATCCGGCGTAACGTTCAGGATGCCCATGACAAGCGGCCCGTCCGCAAAGCTGAGGGTCCGGCCGCGGCATATCCAATCCGGCGTCATGCGTGCGGCGCGTCGTCCGCCGGCCCGGCCGCTTGCGCCGGCTCCGCCGCCGGAGCGGCGGGTTCGGCCCGGCCGTCCGCGTCCGCCGGCTTCCCGTTGTCTTCCGCCGCGCCGCGTTCTGCTTCCGAACGGATGCGGCCGTAGTGAATAATGTCTTCGACGTCGCGCCCGTCGAGCGTCTCGCGTTCCAGCAGGAGGCCGGCGATGCGGTCGAGCGTCTCGCGGTGTTCGCGCACGAGGGCCGCCGCGCGGTCGTGAGCTTCGGAGAGGAGGCGGCTGACTTCCGTGTCGATGCGCCGGGCGGTGGCCTCGCTGTAGTTGCGCGTGCGGTTGATTTCGCGGCCCAGGAACATCAGCTCCTGGTTGTCGCCGAACGTCTGGGGCCCGAGCGCTTCGCTCATGCCCCAGGAGCAGACCATCAGGCGCGCGAGACGGGTGGCCTCCGTGAGGTCGGCCGCGGCCCCGGAGGTGACGTCGCCGAAGACGATTTCCTCGGTCACGCGTCCGCCCATGAGGCCGGTGAGCATGCCGAGCATCTTGCGGCGGCTTTCCATGTGGCGGTCCTTTTCGGGGAGCTGCATGGTGGCGCCCAGGTACGCCACGCCGCGGGGGATAATGGTGATCTTGTGCAGCGGTTCGCTTCCCTCGACCTTGGCCATCACGAGGGCGTGGCCCGTTTCATGGTAGGCGGCGATCTTCTTTTCCTTTTCGTCCAGCACCCGGCTGCGGCGTTCGCGGCCCCACTTGACCTTGTCGCGGGCCTCTTCGAGATCGCTCATGTCCACGGCCTTCTTGTCCTGCCGCGCCGCCAGGAGGGCCGCCTCGTTCAAGAGGTTCTCGAGGTCGGCGCCGGAGAACCCGGGCGTGCCGCGGGCCAGGCGGCGCAGGTCGGCCCCGGAGCCGAGGGTGATCTTCTGGGCGTGCATCTTGAGAATCGCTTCGCGCCCGTCGATCATGGGCAGGTCGATCACGATTTGCCGGTCGAAGCGGCCGGGCCGGAGCAGGGCGGGGTCCAGCACGTCGGGGCGGTTCGTGGCGGCGAGGATAATGACCCCTTCCTCGGTCTCGAACCCGTCCATCTGCACGAGCAGGGCGTTGAGGGTCTGTTCGCGCTCGTCGTGCCCGCCGCCGATGCCCGTGAACCGGCTGCGGCCCACGGCGTCGATTTCGTCGATAAAGATCAGGCAGGGCGCGTTCTTCTTGCCCTGTTCGAACATGTCGCGCACGCGCGAGGCGCCCACGCCGACGAACATTTCGACGAAGTCGGATCCGCTGATGCTGAAGAACGGCACGTCCGCTTCGCCCGCGATCGCCTTGGCCAGGAGCGTTTTGCCCGTGCCCGGCGGGCCCATCAGGAGGACGCCCTTGGGGATCCGCCCGCCGAGCGTCTGGAAGCGTTTGGGGTCCTTGAGAAACTCGATAATCTCCTGGACCTCTTCCTTGGCTTCGTCGATGCCGGCGACGTTCTCGAACGTCACCTTGTGGCGGTCGCGGGCCAGCAGCCGGGCGCGGCTCTTGCCGAAACTCAGCGCACCGTGGCCGGCGGCCCGGACCTGGCGCATGAAGAGAAAATAGAGCAGTCCGAAAATGAGCACGACCGGCAGCACGCTCGTGGCAATCTGGAGCAGGTAGGGATTGGGGCGCGTGATGCGGTAACGCACCCCGTGCCGGTCCAGGAACGCGGCGGCGTCTTCGGCGCTGACGATGTTGACGCGGAATTTTCCGGGCGCGGCGCCGGGTTCGCCGGCCGCCAGTTCGCCGCGGATATGTTCCGCGCCGGGATCCTGGACGATCTCGCACTGTGCGACGCCGCCGTCCTTCACGAGGGAGACGAAGTCGGGACTGTAGGGGATCTCGCGGCGGTCTTCCGTGCGCAGGCGGAAGAACTGGAAGGCCAGCAGCATGAGGGCCAGCACGACGATCCAGGCCGCGATGCCGCGCAGGGGCGGAGGCGCGCCGCGGCCTTCCGGGCCGCGCGGCGGGCCGGGCGGAGCGGGCGGCGGGGTTTTGGGCGGCGGTGTCGGGGTCATGATGCGGCTGTATCCTTCAACAAACGATTCATACTAACCGTCCGGCGCGGCAGGGTCAATCGCGGAGACGGTCAGCTGCAGCGCCGGCGCGGGCGGGGGCGGCGCGGTCCAGCCCTCGGCGACGCGGCCGCCGGGCACCCACACGATTTCGCCGGCGCATTCGAAGACGGGGAGGCGGGCGCGGCGGTCGGCGGGGATCTTGGCGTCGGTGAAAATATCCTGCAGTTTGCGGGAGCCGTGCAGGCCGTGGGGCCGCATGCGGTCGCCGGGTTTCCAGGCGCGGACCGTGAGGCGGCGGCGGCCGAGCGCGGTGCGGTTGAGCGCGGCGCGGGCGGGCAGGGGGCCGGGCGCGCCGCGCTTCGAGCGGACGGCGCCCGGACCGAACGCGGCGGTGATGCGCAGGCCGGGCCCCGGCAGCCGGGTTTCGCCGGGTATGCGGACCGCGGCGCGGAACGGGCCGGGCGGTGCGGCGCGATCGACACTCAGCGCGCCGTAGCGCCGGCGGGCCGCGCCGCCGCCCGGCAGGGGCACGGCGCGGCTGCCCCGGCCCTGCGCGGCCAGGCGCAGCAGGCGGTCCACGAGGTCGAAGCCGACCCGGTCGGCGGGGACGCCCCGGGCGGCCAGCCAGAGCCGGACGACGCGCCGGCGCAGCGCGGCGGGCTGGGCGTTGAGCGTCGCGACGTCCAGGGTGGCGGGATCGGGCGCGCAGGCGCGCAGGGTCTCCGCGGCGGCCCGGTTCAGCCAGTCGTCTTCCGCGCGGATGAGGTCGGCGGTGCGGCAGAGGGCTTCGCGTACGCGCGGGTTGAGCGTGTCCGCGAGCAGGGGCAGCACGGTGTGCCGCACGCGGTTGCGGAGGGGCCCGGGGTCGCGGTTGCCGGCGTCCTCGCGCCAGGCGGCGCGGCGGCGTTCCAGGTAGGCCTGCAGCGAGGCCCGGGAAAGGTCCAGGAGCGGGCGGATCAGGCGCACCGGCCGGCCGCGGCCCGCGTACGCGGGATCGATCACGGTATCGCGCGGAATGCCCGCCAGGCCGGCCGGTCCGGCGCCGCGGGCAAGCCGCAGCAGCACGGTCTCGGCCTGGTCGTCGGCGGTGTGGGCCGTGGCGACGCAGTCGGCGCCGAGGCGGCGGGCCGTGCGCGCCAGGAACCGGTAGCGCGCCGCGCGGGCCGCGGTTTCGAGGGAGAGCGTGCGGCGGCGGGCGAGGCGGGGCACGTCCGCGCGGCCGACGACGCAGGGGATGTCCAGGCGGCGGCAGAGCGCGCGGACCCAGGCGGCGTCCGCGTCCGCCTCGCGGCCGCGGATGCGGTGATTCAGATGCGCCGCGGCCAGGTCGAGTTTCCGCCGCCGGGCCAGGCCGCGGAAGGCCAGCAGCATGGCCGTGGAATCCGACCCGCCGGACACCGCGAGCAGTACGCGGGCGCCGGGCGCCGGGAGGAGCCCTCGGCCGAGCGCGTCGCGCAGGGTCTGGGGGACGGACTGGTCATTGCGTTTCAAGCCGCGTCAGCCCTCCCAGGTAGGGAACGAGCGCTTCGGGCAGCACCACGCTGCCGTCCGCCTGCTGGCCGTTTTCGAGCAGCGCCACCATGAGGCGGGCCAGGGCGACCCCCGACCCGTTGAGGGTATGGACGTAACGCACCGTGCGGTCCGCGTCGCGGTAACGGATCCCGGCGCGGCGCGCCTGGAAGTCCTCGAAATTGCTGCAGGAAGACACTTCGAGCCACCCGTCGTGCCCGGGCGCCCAGAGTTCGATGTCGTAGCAGCGTGCTGCGGCGAAGCTCAAGTCGCCCGTGCAGAGTTCCATGACGCGGTAACAGAGGCCCAGGCGCTGCAGCACGTCCTCCGCGTCGGCGACGAGCGATTCGAGCTCGTCGCCGGACGCGGCGGGTTCGACGAACTTGACGAGCTCGACCTTGTCGAACTGGTGCACCCGGATAATGCCGCGCGTATCCTTGCCCGCGGCGCCGGCCTCGCGCCGGAAGCAGGGCGTATAGGCGGTCAGCCGGAGGGGCAGCGGCTGTTCGATGATCTCCTCGCGGTAGATGTTCGTAACCGGCACTTCGGCCGTCGGCACGAGGTACAGCCCGTCCTCGGCCACCCGGTACATGTCGTCGGCCATCTTGGGCAGCTGGCCCGTGCCGATCATGGCGGCTTCCTGGACGAGCGCGGGCGGCCAGACCTCGGTGTAGCCGTGTTCGCGGGTGTGGAGATCGAGCATGAAGTTGATCAGGGCGCGCTGCAGGCGCGCGCCCGCGCCGGTATAGAGCGGAAATCCCGCGCCGCTCATGCGCGCCGCGCGGCGCAGGTCGAGTACGCCGAGCGCCGTGCCCAGTGCGACGTGGTCCCGCGGCGGGAATCCGAAGGACGGCGGCCGGCCGCAGGTGCGCACGAGGCGGTTGGCCCCGGCGTCGGCGCCGACGGGCGCGGCGGCGGCGGGGACGTTGGGCAGCGCAAGCAGCGCCGCGCGGAACGCCTCGTCCAGGGCCTGCACGCGCGCGTCGCGCTCGGCGATGTGCCGCCCCAGGGCCCGCACGGCCTCCTGCCGCGCCGCGGTCTCGCCGCCCTCCCGTTTAAGCCGGCCGATGGCCTTGCTCTCGGCGTTGCGCTGCTGTTTGAGCTGCTCGGTCTCGGTAAGGAGGGCACGGCGTTCGCCGTCCAGCGCGAGAACGCGGTCCAGCACGGCGGGGTCCGCGCCCTTGGCCAGAATGCCCCGCCGGACGGCGTCGGGTGTTTCGCGAATGCGTTTGATGTCCAACATGGG
>JAFGIZ010000246.1 GCA_016929365.1 Lentisphaerota bacterium | reverse complement strand
TTCCGGGTTCCTTGAGGTAGGGGTACCCCTGGGTGATGCTGTCGCCGAAACCGAGTATCAGGAGCGCCTCGCGCGCGGCGCGGGGAGCGTCGGCGGGGGGCGCGGAAGTGCGGAGGTCGGAGAGGCGCACGGCGCGGCGGCCGGATCCGTTTCCGTAACACAACATGGGGTCGAGACTGCGGCGGCGAAACGGGGCCGCGGCGCACAGGCGGCGAATCGTCCGGCGTTCGGCGTCCCCGGCGCGCGCGTCCGGAACCGCGCGGGGTTCGGTCCAGCGGCGCCCGTCCCAGTGAGCGATCACGGATTCGTAGCGGCAGCCGCCCGCGTGCCGCGTCCAGCGCAGGGCGGGCTGTCCGCCCGGGCCCGGGAGCAGGCAAGGCAACACGTCCGGTGCGGCGTTTTCGGCATGGACGCGGCGGGGTTCGGTCCAGCCCGCGGCGGAGCGGCGGGTATAAAAGATATCGTCGTCGCCGCCCCGGTGTCCCGCCCAGGCGATCCAGACGCCGCCCTGCGCCGTGATATGGACGGACGGCGCCATGGCCCAGGTTGATCCGGCGGGCAGCCGCTCCGGGTCCGTCCAGCGCCGGCCGTCGAAGCGGCAGGCGTACAGCAGGCGCCGACCCCGGGAAGCGCGGGTCCAGACGGCCCAGAGGGTTCCATCCGGGCCTTGATCTACGGCGGGCCGGAAATCCCGATGCGGGTCGCATGACAGCGCCCGGGCCGCTTCCCAGGCGCCGCCGGTCCGGCGTGCGCAGAAAATATCGCAGTTGCCGTCGCGTTCTTCGGACCAGACGGCCACGGCTTCGGCGGCAGCGGGGGTACGGACGGCCGCCGGATGGCGGCTTGCCCGTTCCGGGGCGCCTGCGGCGGCCCCGGTGCAGAGAGCGGCCGCAAGGGCCGCCGGCAGCAGAAAGGATGTTTTCATCCGCTTAGTTTATCCGTCGCAGGCCGAGGAAGTCAACCACTGCCGCGCATTCCAGCCCGAAGGGAAGATAGCCGGCAAACCCGAGGACCGGCATCTCGAAAATCCGGAAACGGCCGACGTAGGGCACGGTGTAGACCCACTTGACGTGGCTGTAGGCGTTCCAGAGCTCCCAGAAGAAGCCGCATACCAGGGCGGCGAGCGCGAAAATCCAGACACGCCGCCAGTCACCGCGTTTCACACCCGCAAATACCGTGGGTTCGCCGGCCAGGGTCTGGACCGCGGTCATAACGGCCAGGGGCGCAATCCAGAGGAGGGGGAAGAGCAGATTGGGGCGCACGCCGATGAGGGCCAGGGCCGGCCCGAAGAGGGCCAGCCCCGCCCAGGCGGCGGCGCGCGGCCGGGCCAGGCGCAACGGGGCGAAGTTTTCGAGGCCCCTGTGCAGGCGGGGCAGGGTCCGCAGCAGCGCGGCGGTGGCGTGCACGGCGGGCAGGACGATGGAAAAATGCAGGGTGGCGGTCCAGAAGTAGGTCGACGGCGCGTTGACCTGGTGGCCGAGATAATGCCAGTTCTGTGCGAAGCGGTTGAGGTACTCAAAAAACCACCAGAACAGCGCGCTGACCGCGAAGAGGGCGAGATAGAGCCCGGGCCGCCGTGTCAGGGGCGACGTGCCGCTGCGCCGGCGGCACAGCGCGTTGACCGTGATAATATAGCCCAGCCAGAGCGGGAAGAACAGGTACCGGCGGAACGGCTCGCACCCGTCGAAGCGGGTCCAGGAAAGGAACCAGGCCGCCGCGCCGAGCAGTATCCCGGCGACTCCCCACAACGGGAAACGGCCGGCCTCGGGCCGGGGTGCGGAGGCCGGTTGCGGCGCGCGGATCACGCGGCGCAGGAAAGGCAGGAGAACGGCCGCAAGTGCGGTGGCCAGCAGAATGAACACGGGCCACGCAAACGGGGCGTGTTGCACGTGCCGAGTGCCGGGGGGGAATTCGAGGTACGGTCCCAACGGCCGTCCCGCGAGCCGGACGCCGGCCAGGGGCAGAATGACCAGGAGCGCGAACGCGCTCAAACGGCTGATGACGAATCGACGGATCCGCATGCGCGGCGTCCAGGTCAGCGCCGTTTCCGTTCCCGCGTTACCGACCCGTTGTCGGCTGCTCCGCCGCCGGACGCAGACCACCTCCGGCCGCCGGGTCCGGCGCTCTCGCTCTCCGTTTCCCACTCCAGGCCGTCCCCGGTACGCCGGGCCCGTCCGGTGCCCGTGTACGACGACGTGCCGCGCTCTCCGGATACCTGGCCCTCCGTCTCCCATACGCGGCCGTCCTCCGTCTTGTGCAGGGTCGTGCTCCGGCTGGTGTCGAGGGTTTTCCCGCTTTCCAGCGTGGCGGTTCCGCTTTTCTCAAGGGTTACACTGCCGTCTTCGTTGCGGCTGACTTCGGCGTCGTGGTCGGCGGACCAGGCGCGGCCTCCCTCGGTGTCGCCCTGCGTGGTGCTGCTCCAGGCGGCTCCGTTGTCCGTACGCTGTCCCCCCGTGATCCGGGTTTGCGATTTCCAGGCATCGCCCGTGCGGGTCAGGACTTTCTGCCCGGAGTCCGTGGTCTCGACCTGGACCGCGTTGGTGGTCACGCGGTGGCCGGCGGTTGCCGTGACGGTGCGGCGGCGCGACTGTGCGCGGTTGCGGATACGGTCGAACCAGCCGGCTCCCGCGTCGGTAGCCGCGGCGAAGCCGACAGACAGTATGACGAGCAGTACGGGGCCTGTGCGCATGACGGAATCCTCCTTGCTTTGAAAACGTTCGCGGGTAGTATGAACCCCGGTCGTGCGTTCTTCAAACGGGAAATACGCGACGGGCGATTCTGACAACGCGGAGGGGAGCCGATGAACCGTAGAATCGATATCTATACGACGGAGGAGCTGAAGGAACTGCTGAAGATCCGCATGGAGCTGGACGATTTGCATGCCCGCTACGACGCGATTGTCCGGCAAGCCGAGACCCGGAAAAGCCGGCCGGGCGAGCCGGCGCCCGGGACAAAAGGCGCGCCGGATACGCCCGCTGCCGCCCCGGCCCAGCCGCCGGCGGGCCGGGGAGCGCCGGCCGGCGCCAAACCGACCGCTCCGGCGAACCCGGCGGCTTCCCCCGATACGGCCGAGGCGGCGGCAAAAGGGACGGCGGCTTCCGGCGCCGCGCCCGGGGACGGCGGGTCCGGTGCGAAACCGGCCGTGGAAAAGAAGGATGACGGCACGACGGTGGTCAAGGCTCCGGTCGGAACGCTCAAGGAGGAAATCTGTTCCATTCTCAGGGCGGGTTCGGGCCCGCTGACTTTCGAGGATATTTATGAGGGGCTGGAATCCCGCGGCGCGCCCCTGCCGGATGAGAAGCCGAAGCTGGTGGTGCGCAAGCTTCTGTACGACCGCGGGACGTTCGAGGTGTCGAACGGCCGGTATACCCTGAAGGGCGGCTGAAACGGGCGGCGGGTTCAGTCGAACTCCGCGCGGGTGCCGGCGCCGCGGTCGGTGTCCGGGGCGACGCTGCGGGACATCGACGCGATGAGGCGCCGGCGCAGGCCGGGCAGGCGTCCGGCGTGGGCCGGCGCGTCCGCCAGGTTGCGCTGTTCCCAGGGATCGTTCTCCAGGTCGAACAGAAGATCCCCGTCGGGACGGAAGACGTATTTCCAGTCCCGGTCCCGGCACAGGCGCCAGCCGGTCAATTCGCTGTAGATCCAGGGGCGGTGTTCCGCGGCGCCGCCGGCCAGGCAATTCCAGTACGAGCGGGCGGGGCTGCCGGGCAGCAGCGAAGCCGCCGGGATGCGCGGCGTCACGCCGGCGGCCTCGAGGATCGTGGCGGGAAGATCGGCGGCTTCGACGAGCGCCGGCGATACGGTTCCGGCGGGAATCACGCCGGGCAGCCGGCCGATGACCGGCGTGCGGCAGGCGGTGTCGTACCACAGGCCCTTCCCCGAACGGTTGTGGTGGCCCATCATATCGCCGTGGTCGGTGGTGAAGAGCACGAGGGTGTTGCGCGCCAGGCCGCGCCGGTCCAGGACTTCGAGCAGCGCGCCGAGGCGGGCGTCGAGGTGTTCGATCAGGCCGCAATACAGCGCGCGCTGTTCCTGCCAGCCGCGCACGGCGGCCGGATCGTCCACGCCCTCGGGGGGCGGCATGGCGTCGGGCCGATAGCGGGAGAAATAGGGTTCCGGCGGATCGAGCGGAAAATGCGGCCCGCAGAACGAGACGTGCAAAAAGAACGGCTTGTCTCCCGCGTAGCCGTTGAGCCAGTCGCGGGCCCGGTTGCCGATGACCCCGTCCATGTGGTCGTCCGGTTCCAGCGGCGAGGGCTCGAGGCGCTCCCGGCCGCCGAGCTGGGGGCAGCGGCGTTTCACGTCGCGGCGGTAGACGTCAAGCAGGCCGCGATCGCGCAGGTAATGCGTGTAGCGGCAGTCGAACCAGTAGCTCAGGGACTTGCCGCTCACCTCCCAGACGTCGTCGAAGCCGCGCCGGCGGGTCACGTTCTCGTGTTCGGTAATGTCGCGCCGGTACAGGCCCGCCAGCGAGTGCAGCTTGCCGATCAGTGCCGTATGGTAGCCCGCTGCCTGGAGGGCGTGGGCCGCGGAGGGAAAGCGCGTCGGCCAGTCGTGCGCGTTGCCCATGAGGCGCTGCGCGGCCTGGGAGGCGTAGAGGCCGTACAGCCAGGTGAAGCGCGTGGGCATGCAGATGGGGCAGTTGCTGAAGGCATGCGAGAGGGTGAGGCCTTCCCGCGCCAGCCGGTCCAGGCACGGGGTCCGCAGCTCCGGCACGGTCCGGGCATCATAGAAATCCCAGCGGTGCTGGTCGTCGGTGATCAGGAGTACATTAAGCGGCGGCATGGCACGGGGTAATGTTGACAGTGTCATGCATAAGGGCAAATATGGCGCTCGAAATCAAGTCAAACCCGCAAAAAGCAAACTCAGCCGGAGGTGCCGCGCATGAATATCGTGCTCCTTATTTCCGATACGTTTCGCTACGACAATCTGTTTGAGCGGGCCGCCATGCCGGTGCGGACCCCGAACCTCGACGCGTTCGCGCGGCGCGCCGTGAGCCTGGAGCGGATGTTCACGGGCAGTTACCCGACGATTCCGCACCGGACGGATCTGACGACGGGCCGGCACGGGACCCCGTGGCATCCCTGGCAGCCGCTGGAGAAAAATTCGGCCAATCATCTTCCGCGCCTGCTGGGCGGGGACTACGTATCGCAGTTGCTGTGCGACTGTCCGCACCTGTTTCCCGCGAATTTCCCGCAGGGTTTTACCGCGGCGCAGCACGTGCGCGGCCAGGAGGGCGACATGTGCTTCCTGCGCATGAATTATCCCGTCGAGGCGGTCATGCCGCGTGAGAAGACCCGTAAAGGGGCGCGGCTGATGGGGGGCAGTATTCCCGATCTGCACCGCTGGCAGCACCGCGACTGGCGGGGGGAGGAAGACCGGTTTGCACCGCGCACGGCGGGCCTGGCGGTGCGATGGCTGGAAGAGAATTACCGCTATCATCCCTTCTTCCTGTGGGTCGATTTCTTTGACCCGCACGAACCGTGGGATCCGCCGGAGTACATGGTCGCCCGCTACGACCCCGATTACACGGGCACGCCGATGATTCATCCGAACTACGGCACGACGGACGACTTGACCCCGGAGGAGGCGCGCAACATGCGCGCGCATTACTGCGCCGAGGCGGAGCTGGTCGACCGGTGGGCGGGGCGCGTTCTGCAGAAGATCGACGACCTGCAGCTATGGGACAACACGGTCGTGGTTTTTACGACGGACCACGGCATGAGCCTGGGCGAACGCCGCCGCATGGGCAAGAGCAACATCAGTTGGAACGATTCCCGGTATTGGCCGACCTACCCGGAGATCGCGCATATCCCGTTCATGATCGCCGCGCCGGGGCTTCAAGGCGGCCGGTCCGTGGACGCGCTGCTGCAGCCCTGCGACATTGCCCCGACCCTGCTGGACCTGGCGGGTCGGCCGGCGGCGCCGGAAGATCCCTTCCAGGGCGTCTCGTTTGCGCCGCTCCTGCGCGGGGAACGGGCGCCC
>JAFGIZ010000245.1 GCA_016929365.1 Lentisphaerota bacterium | reverse complement strand
TGTGGCTCTACTTCGATCAGCCGGAAAAGGGCTCGATTATCATGCTGCGCTAGGCGGCGCACGGGGCCGTGCGGGGTTAACCCTTGACGGCGTGTTGCGCAAGTCGGGTTTTCTCGACATAGTTCGACCCCATCCGAAAAGGGTTTCGGATGGGAGGGTTCAGGGTTCGGGGTTCAGGGTTCAGGCGCGGCTCGGGCCGTGAGGTGCTGCTGTCGCGGCATTTCCGCGGGCAAGGGTCCTTGGTCGCCCCATCTTTCGCCGGACGTTGACGCACCTGTTCTGTGAGTTTCGTGTTCATCGTCCTCTCGACGGCATCTACGCCGCCGGTTCGAGTTCCTCTCGTTGTCGTTGCCTGAGCAAGATGCTCCGGCAGCAGTTATAGGCCAACACCTTCTCCAGCAGTTCAGCCCTTACCGCCTCGATGCCACGGCGGCCCAGTTCACCGAAAGCAAATCCGTCTTTGATGGTGAACATGAGCGATTCCACCGCGGAACGATAACGGCGCGCATCCCGGTAGGTCTCGCTCTCCCAGTTCTCCAGTGTCGTCAACTTCTTGCCCTTGGCCCCGCTGATGCTGACATCGGCTATGCCCATCTCGCGCAGCGCGTCGCGGCCCTTCGCCGAGGCATACCCGTCATCGGTGCTGACCAAGTCGGCAACGACGCCGGTGCGCCGGATCGAATCGGCGATAGCCGGCACCAGCTTGATGGCGTCGGCCGCGTTGCCTTCGGGAACCAGCAGGCTGGTAACGAAACCGTGCTCGCTACGAACCAGTTGCGGCTTGTAGCCGATCATCGGATTGCGATCGCCCTTCTTGATGTAGGCGGCCGAACCATCCGACAGGCTCAGCACCTTCTCCGTGGAGGGCAGCTTCTTCTCGTGGAACACGCGATCCGAGGCGTAGTTGATTACCCGCTGTGCATCGGAAAGATCGCTCCTGATCTGTTCGATCACCCTTTGCAGGAGTATGCGGCGGCTCGGTGCGAACGCGTCGATCTGGACAACGCTCTCAAGAGCATTGAACTCGAGCTTCAATGCCGCCAACGCCTGCTTGCCCTTTCGGAGCAACTGCCGGTAGCCCTGCTTCAGCTTGGCCCTGGAGTTCGCCTTGCCGGCCACCAGGCAGATCTGAAACTCCTGCTTGTCCATCTCTTCGAGCCAGCGAGGAACCCATCCCTGCCGGAAGTTCTCCAGTCCGAACACATCCAGCTTCTGCCCCAGCCGATCCACACGCATCAGAAGCCCCGTGAGAATCTTGGCATCGTTCGGCCAGGAGCTGTTCGCTTTCACCGAGGTGCTGTCGATCGTCACTGCCTTGAAATCGTCAAGCCCTTCTCCGAGTATCCGCGCAATCTGCCGATCGAAGATCAACTCCCGCGTCTTCTGACTGATCACCTTGAGGTTGTCGAGTATCGTGCTGACCCCAGGCATCGTGAGCCCACGCCTTTGAAGCCATCCGTACAAGCTCATCGACTCACGCAGGAACCGGCGCGACTGCTTCGTGCTCAACGAACCGAGGAAACCGCGCAACATCAGAAATACGTACACGCTCTCCGCCGGCATTCGGGGTCGCCCAATCCCCAGCGCTAAATCGCCACCCGAGACCTCCGTCTGTTCAATCTCCAGCTCAGGCAAATCCTCTGTCTGGCTTTGGAAGAACCTTCGGTCCTCCAGTCGAAGCTTCTTCTTCGCCAGCGCATGCGCATCCAGATCGCCCTCGATCGCCGTGATGATTTCGGGCGCGAATCGAAGCAACTGGGCCACTTCGTCCAGATAATCGCGAAAGTCGGTGTCGGGAACCGGAAGAAACAGGAAGAAACAGGTTGCTGATGGGGGCTGCGTCGGCTATCGTCTTCTGTGTCGCACATGCTGGCATGCTCAACTCCTTTCGTGACTGGAAGTTGTTGAACACTAGCATGTTGCGACACTCTATGTCGAGCGGATTGGCCGCTCGGATTTACTGAACCCTGAACCCCGAACCCTGAACCCTGCTGTCCGAAAAGACCTTTTCGGACAGGGTCTAGTTCACGTTCCCCATAGAACCGCCATATCGAGCTTGTCGAGACATCTCGCCGAAGGCGGCTTGCCGTGCAAGGTTTGAGCCCGGGTGGCCGTCTGCGGTCTGCGGGCATGCGCCGGCTCCCGTCGTGTCCGCTGATCGGGGCTTGCCTATCCCGGGCGGAGCTGGTATACAGGGATCACAATTTTACCTGTCTTCAGGATTGGGTGAGGGCGGAACGGACGGTTCCGGCCGATTCCCGACCGGCGGTGAGAGCCCGCGAGTCCGTGTGAACGGACCGACCCGGTGGAATTCCGGGGCCGACAGTACAGTCTGGATGGGAGAAGACGGAGCGAGGCATGACGCAGCGCGTCCGGAATCTTCTTCCGGGCGCGTTTTTTGTGGCGGGGGAGACGATGTTTACGCCGATGGAAACGGTCATCGCGGCGTTCCGGGAGGGACGCATGGTCGTCGTGGTGGACGACGAGCAGCGCGAGAACGAGGGGGACCTGATTGTCGCGGCTGAAAAGGCCGGCGACGCGGCGATCAATTTCATGGCGCGGCACGGGCGCGGCCTGATCTGCGTGGCGCTGACCGCGGCGCGGCTGCGGGCCCTGGGCATCGGCCGGATGGCGACCCGGGGGGCGGGGGACCCCTACCGGACGGCCTTCATGGAGTCGGTGGACGCGGCCGAGGGGGTCACGACGGGAATCAGCGCGCACGACCGGGCGCACACGGTGCGCGTCCTGGTCGATCCCGCTTCGGAACGCGCGGACCTGGTGACGCCGGGTCACGTCTTTCCGCTGGAAGCCCGCGAGGGCGGCGTGCTGCGGCGGGCGGGGCATACCGAGACCGCGGTGGACCTCGCGCGCCTGGCCGGGCTGTCCCCCGCGGGCGTGATCTGCGAAATCCTGCACGAGGACGGGAGCATGGCGCGGCTGCCGGAGTTGCAGGCGTTTGCCGAAGCGCACGGGCTGCCGCTGACGAGCGTGGCGGACCTGATCGCCTACCGGCGGCGCAAGGAGCAGATCATCGCCTTCGTGCGCGAGGTGGAGCTGCCGACGGTGTACGGCCGTTTCCGGCTGCGGCTCTACCGCTCGGTCGAGGACGATCAGCATCACGTGGCACTGGTCATGGGCGACGTCGCGGACCGGGACGGCGTGCTCGTGCGGGTACACAGCGAATGCCTCACGGGCGACGTGTTCGGCTCGCTGCGCTGCGATTGCGGCTCGCAGCTCCACGCCGCACTGGAGCGGGTGGCGGCGGAAGGGGCGGGCGTGGTGCTGTACATGCGCCAGGAGGGGCGGGGCATCGGCCTGGCCAACAAGATTCATGCCTACGCGCTGCAGCAGGAGGAAGGGCTGGACACCGTCGAAGCCAACGAACGGCTGGGCTTCGACGCCGACCTGCGGGAATACGGGGTGGGCGCGCAGATCCTGGCGTCGCTCGGCCTGCAGGGGATCCGGCTGATGACGAACAATCCGCGCAAGATCGTGGGGCTCGAAGGCTACGGGCTGAAAATCGTCGAGCGCGTGCCGCTGGTGACGCAGGAGAACGAACACAGCCGCTTCTACCTGGCGACCAAGAAGGAGAAGCTGGGGCATTGGATGTAGGGGAGGTTTCGGGTTTCAGGTGTCGGGGTTCGGGTTCGCCTTTCCGGAGGCGTGGAACCTGAGGCGCGCTAGCGGTCCGGGATGGGCCGGTATCGCGCGGTGCGGCGTTAGGGGGAAAAACGGAGAAAGGAACAGGCAATGAAGGAAATCAGCGCCACATTGGACGCGACGGGGATGCGGTTCGGGATCGTGGTGAGTCGTTTCAACAGCCTGCTGACGAAGCAGCTGCTGGACGGGGCGGTGGATTGTCTTGTACGGCACGGGGCCGCGCCGGACGCCATTACGGCGGCGTGGGTGCCGGGCGGGAACGAGACGCCGATGGCGGCGCGCAAGATGGCGGCCGGCGGCGCGTACGACGCGGTGATCGTGCTGGGCGCGGTGATCCAGGGCGCCACGCCGCACGCCGACCTGATCAACAACCAGGTCGCCCGCGCGCTGTCGCAACTGGCGGCGGAGGGCCCCGTGCCGGTGATCAACGGCATGGTTGCGGCGCAGACGCTGGAACAAGCGATCGAGCGGTCGGGGACGAAAGCGGGCAACAAGGGCTGGAACGCGGCTCAGGCGGCGGTGGAGATGGTCGCCCTGTACCGCGCGCTGGGCTAGGCGGGAATACGGAGGGGGCGCGCATGGCGACGCGGAGGCAGGGACGGGAATGGGCGATCCAGCTCCTCTTCGAGCTGGATCTGAATCCCGGCGAGGTGGAGACGGTGCTGGCCCGTTTTTTCGAGACGTATCCGGCCGACGCGCGGACGCGCGCCTTCACGGAAGCGGCGGTGCGGGGCGTCATGGCGCACCGGGAGGCGCTGGACGGGCTGCTGCGGCAGTATGCGCGCAACTGGGACCTGCGGCGCATGGGGGTGATCGAGCGCAACGTGCTGCGGCTCGGGTTGTACGAGCTGCGGTATTGCGGGGCGATACCGCCGGCGGTGGTGATCAACGAGGCCGTCGACATTGCCAAGTATTTCAGCATGACCGAGTCGGGCAAGTTCGTGAACGGGATTCTCGACCGGGCGCGCAAGGAGCTGGGCGCGGCGGGCCGGGTTCCCGGGGCGTCCGCGTCCTGAGGCGGAGGCACGCATGGAGGCACAGGCGGCAGGCGACGCGCGCTGGATGGCCGAGGCGCTCGCGCTGGCGCGGCGCGGCGAGGGCCGCACGCGGCCGAATCCGCCCGTGGGCGCCGTGGTGGTGCGGGGGAACCGGGTTGTCGGCCGCGGGTACCATCGCCGGGCGGGCGGTCCGCACGCGGAAGTGCGGGCGCTCGACCGGGCCGGCGCGGCGGCGCGGGGCGCGACGCTGTACGTGACACTGGAGCCCTGCTGCACGGCGGGACGCACGCCGCCCTGCACCGAGCGGATCATGGCCGCGGGCGTGGCGCGCGTCGTGGCGGCCGTGCGCGATCCGAACCCGCGCCATCGGGGCCGGGGCCTGCGGCGGCTGCGGAAGGCGGGCATCGCGGTGGCGACGGGCGTGCGGCGCAAAGAGGCCGCGGCCCTGCTGGCGCCCTTTGCGACGTGGGTGCGGGAGGGCAGGCCCTACGTGACGCTGAAGCTGGCGGTGACCCTGGACGGGCGGATTGCGGACGGGTCGGGGCGGTCGCGCTGGATTTCGTGTCCGGCCTCGCGGCGGATCGTGGCGGACCTGCGCCGGCGCGCGGACGCGGTGCTGGTGGGCGGACGCACGGTGTGCGCGGACGATCCGGGGCTGCGGGCGCCGGGCGGCGGACCGGGTCCGTGGCGCGTGGTGCTGGATGCGCGCGCGGGGTTGCCCCGCGGCGCGCGGGTTTTGCGGGACGCCCAGGCGGCGCGGACGATCGTAGCGACGACCGCGGCGTGCCCGGCGGCGCGGGCGCGGGCCTATGCGCGGCACGGGGCGCGGGTCTGGCGGATTCAGGCGGCGCGCGGCCGGGTCTCGCTGCCGCGGCTGCTGCGGCGGCTGGCGCGCGAGGAGGTTCTGCACGTGCTGTGCGAAGGGGGCGGGGCGCTGGCCGCGGCGCTGGTGCGGGCCGGCTGCGTGGACCGGTACGTGTTCTTTACGGCCCCGCGCCTGCTGGGGGACGGCGGGGTGCCGGCCCTGGGCGGGACGGGCTGGCATTTGGACACGGCGCCGGCGCTGCGCGTGACGGCATGGCGGCGCGTCGGCCGGGACCTGATGGTGACGGCGGAAGGGAACGGGCATGTTTAGCGGATTGATCGAAAAGGTCGGACGGATCGAGCGGATGCCGCGCGGCACGGGCGGGGCGCGGGTGGCGGTGTCGCACGACCCCTGGGAGACGCCCTTGGAGGCGGGAGAGAGCGTCGCGGTACAGGGGGTGTGTTTGAC
>JAFGIZ010000244.1 GCA_016929365.1 Lentisphaerota bacterium | reverse complement strand
TGCTTGCGTCCCACCGCGGCGCTCGCCAGCGTGGGATTGCCGACCATCAGGTCGCGCACGATCAGCGTCATCACAATGCAATCGCGCAGGAGCTTGTCCGGCGGCTGCGGCCGCGGACCGTCTCCGAAATCGAAAGCGAACCGCCGCTTCATGAAACGGAATGCCCGGTCGGCCTCCTCGTGGTCGTAGAACCCGTTGTCCATGCGGCCCTTCACCGCCACCATGTCCACGAACACCGCCCCCATGCCCAGCGTGTGCAGCAGGACGTTTCGCACCACGTCCGATCCGATGATCCCCATCGACACGCCGCCGACCGAAAGATAATTCTTGCCGCGTATCTCGGCCACGGCCGCGGCGCAACGCGCAAAGCGCAACAGGCGCTCCGCGACCAGCGGCGGCAGGCCGCCTTCCTCGCTTTCCAGGTCCGGATTATAAATCGAGAAAATCGGCCGTTTCTTCTCGTCCATGGCCGCGCAAAACGCCTTGAGCCACACCGCGCCCGGCCGGTCGGTCTGGTTCAGCCCGTACGCCGCCTGCTGCCATTCCGAGCTCCCCAGGCCCTGGCAGGCGCTCATCAGTTCGTCGCTGTACGCCCATGACCGGCTGACCCAGATATTCGCGCTGACCCCCTCCCGCGCGTAATACTCCTGCGCCAGCGCGCCCGTGCGCGCCCCGTAGACGATCTCCGGCGCGGTCACCACCCGGATCGGCGTGCCGTCGGAGAGTGTGACCTTCTCCGTGAGCAGGTCGTACACCTTTTCGACCATGCCCCAGGTCCGCTCCTGGTTGTCCTCGTACGCGCCCGCCCGTCCGTCCGCCACCGGCGTGATCGCGATCGTCGGCACCGGCCCCGCCAGGGCCCGCGGCGTCGCTTTGAACCGACGCGCCGTACGGCCCAGTTTTTCGAAATTCGGTCTCCGGTTTGCTGCCATCGTTATCCTCCTTTCAAAGCCTCCGTCTCAACCCCGCTACTGTATAACCCGGACCCGCGCCCGTTCAACCCCTAACGCGCGGCACGATAGGCGATGCCCGCCGCATCCAGCGCCGCCTTCAAGTCCCGCACGCCGCGCGCCACACACTCGGGCGCCCCCGCCACGCCCAGCCTGACTTCCGTCCCCCTTTTCAGCAGGCGCGGCAGGCTGGAAAAACGCACCTCCGGGTGGGCCGCGATGAACAGCTCCATCAGGCAGGTCAGATCCGCCTCGCGCGCGCCGGGCAGCACCAGCGCCGCCGCCGTTCGCTCCGGCCCGTGCTCGAACCACGTGTCCAGCACCCACGCCGTCATGGGCGCCGCCATGCTCGGAAAGCCCGGCAGAAAATGCCCGTTGCGGATCCGGAAACCGGGGACCCGGTTGACCGGGTTCGGGATCAGCGCCGCGCCTTGCGGAAACTCCACCATGCGCAGGCGCGCCGGCGTCGCGTCAGCCCCGTAACGCTCGCGTAACATGGCCACGCCCTCGGGATGCGGCTCCACGGGCACCCCGGCCGCGCGCGCGGCACAGCCGCGCGTGTAATCGTCCGGCGTGCCGCCGATGCCCCCGCAACAGAAGAAAGGCTCCGCCCGCCCCATCGCCCAGCGCAACTGCGTCTCGATCGTCCCGGGGTCGTCCGGGAGAATCTGCACGTACGCCGTCTCCAGGCGGCGCTTCCGCAGCAAGGCCTGCGTCGTCGCAACGTGCTTGTCTTTTACGCGGCCGTCCAGGATCTCGCTTCCGATCACGATCAGGCCGAAGGCGCTGCCGGCTTCCGTTTTCACGCTGCCGCCAGCCTCGCGCATCCCGCCCCCCGCTGTCGAGCCCAAAGCCCGCGGCGCGGCAGTCGATCGGGGATTGCATTTTCCGGGCCATGCGTTATCGTATCGTCCGTCATGTTGGCATTCATCGATCCGCTCTATTTCGTGTTTCTGCTCCCCGCGCTGGTACTGGCCGGTCTCGCGACCCTCAAGACCCGCACTACGTTCAACCACTACTCGCGCGTGCGCTCGGCCAACGGACTCACCGGCGCCCAGGCGGCCCGCCACATGCTGGATGCCCGGGGCCTCCACAACGTCCGCATCGAGCCCGTGCGCGGCTTCCTGTCCGACCATTACGATCCGCGCTCCCGAGTCCTCCGGCTTTCGCCCGACG
Organism: Lentisphaerota bacterium; assembly: GCA_016929365.1. Classification (GTDB taxonomy): domain Bacteria; phylum Verrucomicrobiota; class Kiritimatiellia; order UBA8416; family JAFGIZ01; genus JAFGIZ01. The sequence goes on along the minus strand of JAFGIZ010000244.1, from coordinate 2,382 downwards.
TCTACCGCTCGCCCTCGCTTTCCGCCATCGGCGTCGCCTGCCACGAAGCCGGCCACGCCCTCCAGCACGCCTCCGGTTACCTCTGGCTCAACTTCCGCTCCGCCCTGGTCCCCGTCACCCAGTTCGGCAGCCACGGTTCCTACATCCTGTTTATCATGGGCCTGCTCTTCCACGCGCCGGGCTTGATCAAAATCGCCGTTCTACTCTTCAGCGCGGTCGTCCTGTTCTCCATCATCACGCTGCCCGTCGAATGGAATGCCACCGTCCGCGCCAAGCAGCTCATGGTCTCCACCGGCATCGTCAGCGAGCGCGAACGCCGCGCCGCGGGCGCGGTGCTCAACGCGGCTTTTCTGACTTACGTCGCCTCCGCCTTCACCGCCATCATGACCCTGCTCTATTACCTGCTGCGCGCAGGTCTGCTCGGCGGCCGCAACGACTGACACGGCGCCATGTCCGTAACGCGACATTTCCTCGGCCGGCGGGAACCGACCGCGGCAACCGTCGCGCGTTTCCTGCTCCCGGACAGCCCGGACGGCTCGGTCGATCTCGGCAACCGCCTGGTCATTGTCCCCACCCGCCAGGCCGGACGCCGCCTGCGCGAGGCACTCGCCCGCGCTTGCGCCGACCGCGGCGGCGCGCTGCTCTCCCCCAGGGTGGTCACCCCCGCCGTCCTGCTGGCCGACGACACGGCCCGTCCCCGGCCCGCCCCGCCGGCCGTGGTCAAGGCGGTCTGGGCCCGCACCCTCGCCGCCGCCGACCTCGAACGCTGTACGGGCCTCTTCCCCCACGGCGCACCGGCCCGCGATTTTGCCTGGGCGCTGCGCACGGGCGACATGCTCCAGGACCTCCGCCGCACGCTCGCCGAAGGCGGCTATTCCATGGCCGCCGTCACAGAACAACACCGCGCCGACCTCGAAGAACCCGAGCGCTGGCGCGATCTTGCCGCCCTGGAAACACGCTATCTCGAAAACCTGCACGGCCTTTCCTTCGAAGACCCCGTCCGGCATGCCCTGGACGCCGCCCGCCGCCCCCGCCTGCCCGAGGGGACCACGGGCGTCGTCCTCGCCGCCGTGCCCGATCCCGTCCCCCTCGCCCTGCGGGCGCTGGACGCGGTCTCCGCCGCGCTGCCCGTCGACGTCCTGATCGCCGCCCCCGCCGCGGAAGCCAAACGTTTCGATGCCTGGGGACGCCCCGTGCCCGCCGCCTGGGCCGACGCCCCCCTGCCCGTTCCCGATCCCGACGCCAACATCCTGCTGGCCGCGTCCCCCGCCGGCCAGGCCGAACGCGTCATCGCGGAAATCGCCGCCGAACGGCAACGCTTCGGCCCCGCGGACGTCGCCATCGGCGTCGCCGACCCGTCCGTGAGCCCCTTTCTGCGCGCGGCGCTGGAAGACAACGGCCTGCCCCCGTTCGATCCCGCCGACGTCCCCTTCCGCGACCATCCGCTCTGCCAGCTCGTCACGGCCTGGGCCGACCTGCTCACAGCCCCCACCTATGCCGCCTTTGCCGCCTTCCTGCGCCAACCCCCCGTGCTGGAGTACCTGGAAGACCGGGACGGCGTGGATCCGGCCGGACTGTTGACCGAGCTGGACACCTTCCAGAACCGCCACCTGCCCCTGGAGTTCGAAGACATCACGGCACACCTGAACGACGCCTTTCCCGCCCTCTCCGCGGCCGCCGCCCTGGTCTCCGACCAGCTCGGCGCGCCGGGCGGCGACGGACCCGTCGCCGCCCTGCGCCGCTTCCTGCAAACCGTGTACCGCAGCCGCACCCTCAACACGGGACAACCCGAAGACGACGCCTTCACCCGGGCCGCGGCCGTTCTCAACAGCACCCTGCGCGAATGGAGCCTCCCGGAGGACACCGCCCCGGAGCTCGCCCCCCGCGACGTCCTGGCCCTCCTGATGCGCCGCCTGGCCGAACAGGCGATCCGCCCCGAACGGGGCGACGAACCGGTCGACCTCGAAGGCTGGCTCGAATTGCCCTGGAACGATGCCCCCTTCCTGATCGTCACCGGCATGAACGAAGGCGCCGTTCCCGCCGCCCGCTGCGCGGACGCCTTCCTCCCCGACAGCCTCCGCACCCGGCTCGGGCTCCCCGACAACGCCGCCCGCTACGCGCGCGACGCGTTCCTCATGCAGGGCCTGACGGCCACCCGCCGCCACGCCGGCCGTGTCTGTTTCATCACGGGCAAGGCCGGCGCGTCCGGCGACCCGCTCCAGCCCTCGCGGCTCCTGCTCCGCGGCACCGACAGCGAGCTGGCCGCGCGCGTCCGCCGCCTCTTCGCGCCCGCGCCCGCCGCGCCCTATCCGCCGCCCGCCGGGCCCGGCCTCCAACTCGACCCCCGCGTCCCCCCCCCCCCCCCCCCCCCCCCGCACACCC
>JAFGIZ010000243.1 GCA_016929365.1 Lentisphaerota bacterium | reverse complement strand
TGGTCGTGCGCGGGCTGGCGGTCCGGCTCCCCTTGAAGCGTCGGCAACAGCGAGAGACTGTCCTTCTCAGGCGGGACCGGCTGGTCGAGCAATTCGGCAAAGGTCGCGAACAGGTCGTAGTTGGCGAAAAGATGGTCCGACACTGCACCGGCGGGGGTATGCCCGGGCCAACGCACGAGATACGGAATTCGCGTGCCGCCTTCCCAGTTGGATGTCTTGAGGCCCGACATGCCGTCGTTGCCGTCGAACACGTCGCCTCCGTTGTCCGACCGGAATCGTGCGTGGATGTTGTCCAGCGGCCGGCCCTGCGCATCGGTCCATGTGTCACCGGTACGCCCCTCGCACTGGTAGTAGGGATAATGCCCGTTGTCGGACGAGAACAGCACCAGCGTGTTGTCGGCCAGGCCCAGGCGGTCGAGGGTATCCAGCACGAGTCCTACGCTCCGGTCCAGGCGCAGGACCATGCTGGCGTATTCCTGCTCGTACTCGGTCAGGGCCGGGTGCCCCGCTAAGGCCGGATCGATCGCCTCGACGTCGATCGGACCGTGCGGAAGCTGCGAGGGAAGAAACAGGAAGAAGGGGTCATCGCGGTGGGCTTCCAAGAACGCCACCGCCCGTGCGTCGAATAGATCCTGTGAATAGACCGTCTTGCCCAGGCGGTTGCGGCGCAAGGCACGGTTCGCGGGCGTGTCGCCCTGCGGGTTCTTGCCGCAATCGATACGCGTGTTGCCCGGGATGTCCACCACCCGGCCGTCGTCAAACAGGAAAGGTGGATAGAAGCCGTGACACATGCGATGATCGTAGTAGCCGTAATGCGTGTCCCAGCCGTGCCGCCGGATGCGCTCGGGGGTCGTGGCGAAGCCCCACTCGAGCTTGCCGATCTCGCCCGTGACATAACCGGCCTGCCGGAACAGTTGCGGCAGGAACACGTCATCGGGGCCGGCCTGGATACCGGTCTTGTTGATCAGCTCACGCAGGTCGTCATAAGCCATCTCCCCGCTTTGCAGCATGGGATACACGCCGCTCGTGTTGAAGGTCCAGTAGCCGGCGTGACAGTCGTGGCGGCCCAGCAGCAGGCTGGCGCGCGCCGGGGCACACAGGGCACAGCCATAGGCACGCTCGAACCGCGTCCCTTCACGGGCCAGCCGGTCGATGTTGGGCGTCTCAAAATGCCGTTGCCCGTAACACGAGAGCATCCCGCGCCCCAGGTCATCGGCATACAGCATCACGACATTCACCGGCCCCGTCACATCCTCTCCGCACAGGTCAGGTCCAGGATTCGAAATGCGCCACGCGGAATGGCGACCCGGGCTGCGTGGCCGTCAACCGGGACCGGTTTGTCGCGCAGCACGTCGTACAGAGCTTTCACGGTGACGCCCTCTCTAAATCGCAGCGTCGTCTCCACATCGTCGGCGTTCGAAACATAGATGCGCGGATCGCACAGCAGGATGCGCACGCGGTCCGGGGCGAGGCGGTTGCCGATGCAGAACACGTCGTCGGCCCGGAACAGCAGGTCGGCGGCATGGTGTTCGTAGAGCGCGACGATGTCGTCGATCTGCGACTCCGCCGTCAGTTTCTCCCCGTCCTTGAGCACGAAAACGCCGTCGGTGTCGACGGTGGCGGCGAAATCGTCGGCGATGGGCGATGTGTAGGGCACCAGCAGCGGGAACCCGTAGGGCGTGGGGAAGAACCAGTCGTGGCCGTACGATGCGACCCCCATGATGCGGGCCGGCAGGTAGGTGTTCGCGGCGGGGGCCAGGCCGAACGTGCAGCTCGAGAGCAGGCCCGACGCGGCCTCTTCCATCTGCATGTGCTGTTCGCCGCCGTCGGCGAAGATGTAGTACTGCGGGTGCGCTTCGTGCATCACGATCCCCACCGGGCTGATGCCGACGATGTCCTCGCGGCGCGTCGGCACGATATAGCCGTGGGTTCGTCCATTCGCGCGGATCGTCCGTCAACACGTACAGTTCCTCCGCCGGCCGGGGCTCCGACGGCGCCGGCCACAGCTCGCCCATCCACCGCTCGTACGTGTCCCCGATCCGGTGCTCCACCTCGTGCGGCAGCCATTCGCGCAGGGGGCGGGGTTCGAAATTCCGGATGTAATGCATGTCGCGGGTACGCACCGCCCGCATGCGGTCATAAGTCCCGCCGTGCGAGTTGCGCTCGATAAACAGGTGCTCGTGCGGGCAATACTTACCCCCCGTAACCAGGTCCTTGAACGAGCGGCCCTGCATGGATTCGGGTACCGGCAACCCGGCGAAATCGAGCACGGTTGGGGCAAAATCGATGTTCTGAATCAGCTCCCCGTAACGCCGGCCGTTGCGGGACGCTTCGGGAAAATGCATCAGGGTCATGATCTCCACGCCCGGATCGTAAATCGTCCCCTTCGCGCGCAGGCCGCTGATCCCGTGATCGGTCGTGAACACGACGATCGAATTGTCCAGGAATCCCATCTCGCGCAGGCCGTCGTAAAAGCGGCCGACCTGCTGATCGTAGTAGCGGATCGCCGCTTCGAACTTGGCAAACTCGCGCCGGATGCGGGGATGATCGGGCATGAAAAACGGAAGTTTCACGTCGTCCGGATCGGGCTGGTGCGGTCCGTACACCGGCAGACGGTTGTCCTCGTAAACGCCCTGCCAGCGCGAGGCATGCACCTCGATCGTACCGACATTCAGGTAAAACGGCCGCCCGGCCTTGCGCCGTTCCGCAAGGTAGGCCAGGGCCTTGTCGAAGGCATTCTCGCAGTAATGGTCCTGCCACGTCGCGGCGGAACCTTCCACCTGGTAGCGGTTGTCGCGCGGATCGTGCCGCTCGTGCTGGAATCCGAAATGGGCCGTCTCGTACCCGCCCGCGTTGAAATAGTCCGTTACGGTCTTGACCGTCGGGGCAAGCGGAAACCCGCGGTGCGAGAGGCCGACCCCGCCGCTGGTGTGCGCATACTGTCCGGTCATGGCGCAGCCGCGCGACGGGCTGCAGGCGGGCGAATTGCAGAAGGCGTTTTCGAACACCACCCCGTCCCGCCCGATGCGGTCGAGATTCGGACTCGATACCCCGGCCCCGTAACAGCCGACGTGGCGTCCGATATCGTGGCAAATCACATAAATGATATTCGGTGTTTTCATAGTCTCAACCTTCAGCCGGCGGCCGCGGACCGCCCCCGCGGGCCGCGGAACACATGGCGATGATGTTCTCGACCGGAACGTCGTCGGGCAGCGTATGCGCGGGCGCGCACAGGTATCCGCCCCCCGCGCCCAGCACGCGCATCCGCCTTTCGGCCTCGGCCCGGACCTCCTCGGGCGTGCCGTAGGGCAGCAGGTCCTGCAGATCCATGCCGCCGTGGAACGCCATGCGTCCGCCGCCCCGCGCCTTCAATTTCTCGGGCGTCATGTCCTTCGCGTTCGGCTGCGTGGGATTCATGACGTCAATGCCGATGTCGATCAGGTCGTCGAGCAGCGCGTAGATCGAGCCGCAACTGTGATGCATGATGAACGAATCGGGGGCCGCCGCATGCACGGCGCTATACGCTTCCGCCATGTACGGCTTGATCAGGTCGCGGAACATCTCGGGCGACATGAACGGCCCGCTCTGCATGCCGAGATCGTCCCCGAACACGAAAATGTCGATGTACGGCGCCAGCGGCTTGATGTAGTCCTCGGTCACGTGCCGCTTTTCCTCCAGCCAGATGTCGAACAGCGCGCGGACCAGGTCCGGCTCGAGGGCCAGGTCCATGGCAATCCGGTCGTAGCCCCGCTTCCAGCAGGCGGTCTCGAAGAAACCGCCGTACGCGAAAGCCGTGGTCGGGTACCCGTCGGCCCGGTAGGCTTGGGCCGTATCGATCATCCAGTCCAGGTAGGGATTCGGGGGCGGGCACTCGGGTTGGATCTCGCGAATGTCGTCCAGCGTGAGATCCGCGTACGGGAATTCGTGCCGCACATTCGGCGTCTGGCCCTGCTTGCCGCGGCGCAGCGCCGCCTGCCGGGCTTCGGCCTCCGCCGCGCGCTCCGGGTAACGGGCCTTGATCTGCACCAGCGGCGGCTCGTGCGGCACCCAGCGCAGGTCCACGTCCAACTCCCGCATGATCTGTTCGTCGACCCATACCCACCGGTTCCAGGCATCGCGGTCGTCCGGGCGGCTGAACCCGAATACGTCGCGCATGGCGTCGAGAAATTCCTGCTCGCAGCAGGAAAAAATCATGCCGCCGAAATCCACCGGCGTACGGTCCGGCCCCGCATGCCGGATGGCCTGGAAAACACGGTTGCGGGACGTGGACTGGCTCTCGTTCATCTCAATCTTTTGCCGGATTCTCCCGGCAGGGTCAACTCCCAAACCGCACGTATCATTAGGGGTTCCCCGTTGGCCGCCCCTCGACCCGCCGACGGCGTAAACGCCGTCCCTGCAAATGGAAACGCCTGCTTGTCCGGCGCCCGGAATGAAGCAACGCAATTGAACGGGCCGCCTAGCGCAGCAGGATTACGCTGCCCGCAAGGAGCCGTTCATAATTGATGCGCAGCCGCGGCCACTGGTGGCCCTGCGAGGCCCAGTTGGCGTCCTTGCGAATCATGAAAACGTAGCGGTCCGATTGACCGTTACCGTTGGGCGGCGTCGGGAAGGGGGCGTCGTCCTGCAACCGGAAGGCGCTGCACTTCGGCGACGAGGTATCATTCTCATAATCCCACCGCACGTAGGCCGATACGTCGTTGGTGTAGAACGTTGAAGACGCGGAACTCGACGTCACGAACGCGTCGTTTACCAGCGTCGCGTCCTCCTGATAGGAATCAAAACCGGGTGCGCCGTTGAGATCCGGAACATGCATCAGCTGGCAGTCTTCCGGCACGGGCGTCCCCTGCGAGTTGAAGCCATTCAGGTAGAACACAACCTGGGCGGACTTATAAATATAGCCGTCGGGCGCCTCCGGCAATTCGAAGACGGCCACGTCGCGCTCAACCAGGTCCCAATCCGCCCCGCCGCCGCCAATGCCTTCGCCATCGCCGACATACGATGTGCCCTGGTCGTTCACCCCGCCCCGGAAATCATCGCCGTTTCCGTCCCCGTCGTTGTCCTGGATATTCGCCGTCCAGCGCACCAGAACATTCGTCGTCACGCTCGCGGCCCGGCCGATATCAAGGACCAGCCGGGCTGCATAAGGCGAGCCCGAACCCGATAAGAAATCCTTGGAGCGAATGACATACCGCTCTGTCACGTCGTTCTGATTGCAACCGTCGGGACCCTGCATCTGGAGGCGGAAGGTGGACCACGCATCGCCGCTGTCGTTGGCATAATCGGCCCGTACTTCGTCGGTCACATCGGCCGAATACCACGTATCGTCAGGCGACGTCGGCGTGATCAGCACGGGCGCGACGACATTCGCCGGGGTGGTGTGGTAAGCGTTCTCGGTACCGGCACCCAAGCCCTCGTTCCAGTTCGGCAGGTGAACGAGCGAAAGATTGGTAAAGGGCGTGCCCGTGAAATTCTCCAAGTACACACGCAGCGTGGCCTGACGCACATTCTGCGTCCATGTCAGCGCGGGAAGCTCATAGACAATGGCGCCCCGCTGCCCCACGTCCCAGGTTGCGTCATCATAGTCACCGACTAACATGCTGTTTTCGTTCCAGTCTCGCAGAGTGTCACCGACCCCATCATAGGGGTTCTTGTCCTCGATACCTCGATCCGCAGACGGCAGATTGGTAACCAGGTCCGCCTCCGCCATACCGCAAAACACGACTACCGCCGCAAGGGTTCCCACAAGCATGCTCGATTTCATGATCCGGCCTCCCAATATATAAAATGCCCAACTTTCCCCGTTATTATATAAATGCGGAGGAAACGAGTCAACAACCAATCCCGTGGACTTTTCCCCATTCCTTGCGCGCTCAGCTGATAGGAGATCTCTCGACTACGTTCGGGATGACACTTTCCCAAGGTTTTCTGTCATGCCGAGCGAAGTCGAGGAATCTCGGTGCAGACCACATGCCGTCGAAACGTTTTCCGGGCGCCCCGCTCCCGGAGGGCCCGGCTCCGTCCGGGCCGCCGGATGCCGCATATCCCGGGGTTATACCGGCCGGATACACATCGGTTTGGACAACGGAACGGTCTGCGTACAGCCCCGCGCGAGACCGCTTGCGGCATCCAGCCGGAACACGGTCAACGCATCGCTGTCCTGGTTGGCAACAATCAGCATCGAGATCCCCGGCAGCAGGGCAAAATGCCGCGGGGTCCGGCCTTCCACGCCGAAATGACCCGCGGCCTCGAGCCGGCCCGAGGCGGGATCGGCCCGGAAAACCGCCATGCTGTCATCCCCCCGGTTGGCGCAGTACACGAACCGGCCGTCGGCCGACAACGCCACCTCGGAACACGTGCTCGGACCGGCGGCGCCCCGCGGCAACGTCGACAGGGTCTGCCGGACCGCGGCCGCGCCCGCCCCGGCGTCGTAGTCCAGCACGGACACGGTATTCGCCAGCTCGTTGCTGACATAGAGCCACCGGCCGTTGGGATGAAATGCCAGGTGCCGGGGGCCCGATCCCGCCGCCATCCGCACCGCGCCGCGGCGCGCCAGCGTCCCGCGCCGCGCATCCAGACCGTAGATCACAATGTCGTCCGTACCGAGATCGCAAACCAGCACAAACCGGCCCGCGGGATCGATATTCGCCGAATGCGCATGGGGCGCTTCCTGGCGCTCCGGGTTCACACTCGATCCCGCGTGCCGCACAAAGGCCGTCGGCCCGCTCAAAAATCCGTCCGCACCGACCGTGTAAGCTGCGACGCTGCCGTCCAGGTAGTTGGCCGCCGCCACGCACCGGCCGGAAGGATCCACCGCCGCGTGGCAGGGTCCCGGCCCGCCTGTCGTGCAGCGGTTCAGCGTTTCAAGCGCCCCCTCCGGCAGGCGCACCCGGAACGCGGCAATCGCCCCGCCCTCCCGGCCCCCGTCCGGCTTCCTGATCTCCCGCACGGAAAACAGATAACGCCGCCGGGAATCGAGCGCGAGAAACGCGGGATTCTCCAGGGCGGCGCACAGGACCGGCGGCGAAAGCGTGCCGCTCTCCGCATCCGCCGTGCAGCGGTAAATCCCCTCGCTGCCGCCCGCCGTCAGGGTCCCGATAAATATGGTCCGCTTTGCCTGCGCCGCGGCCATCGCGTGCTCCTCCACCGTTCGTTCCGCCCACGATGCACCCTACCCGGGACACGGCCTGAACAAAAGCATAATGAGCCTCAGTCTGGCAGTTCAAATACTCCGCCGTCCCCGTCGTGCAGCGCCGCTCCATCGCAATCCGGCTCGACAAGCATTCGGAAGAGCGCCTATACTACGCCTCATCATGTTACGGTCCGGAACGCATCACCCCCGGGGATGGCCCCTGCGCCTTCTCGGAAAAGCGGCTCTGTACGCGACGGCCGCGCTCCTGCTGATCCCATTCCTCGCGCCGGCGCAAGAAACGGCGGAGCCCCTGGGCCCGAATCCCGATGAGGATACGCGGGATATTCGCCGCGTCTTCCTGCGCGCCGAGTCGGTGCTCCTCGAGCCGGGCGAAATCGAACTCGAAACCGGATTGTCCTATACCCGGTCCCGCCGCCTGGGGACCGCCGGCGCCGGCCCCCTGAACCGCCGTCTGACCCTGCCGCTCAATTTCCGTTTCGGCATCTCGGACTCCTGCGAGGGGTTCGTTTCCGTGCCGGCGTCCTACGCCTACCGGGAGTTCAGCGCCGGGGAAGACGCTGCGGTAGAGTCGTCCGATACGGTCGATCTGGGCGACGTGCAGGCCGGGCTCAGCTACGTGGCGCGGCGCGAAACCCTGCGCGTACCGGAAATCGTCGCCACCCTGCTCGTGCGCGCGCCGACCGGCACGGATCCCTACGGGGACGGCGGCGAAGCGGCCCCGACCGGCTCCGGCCACTGGGGCGTGCAGGCCGGCCTCCAGCTCATCAGCACCACGGACCCCGTCGTGCTGTACGGCGGACTTCTGCTGCAGCACGAGTTCGAAGCGCGCGGCCTGGGCCAGGATATCCAGCCGGGTAACACGTTCGGCTATAACGTGGGCCTCGGGTTCGCGGTCAACGACGACGTATCCCTGAGCGCCCAGGTGCAGGGCCTGTTCCAGACCGAGCTGGAACTGGACGGGGAAACCGTGGACGGGTCGTCGCTGGAACCGTATACGCTGCGCCTGGGCGTGACGCGCCGCTGGGAACGCAACCGCTTTATCGAGCCGTCCGTGACCTTCGGACTCAACGACGACGCGCCCGACGTGGTGTTCGGCCTCGCCTATATCCACCAGCTTCGCGACGCGAAACCATGAGCCGGAACGGCCAGCGCGCGGGCGCGGCATTGCTCCTGGCCGCCGCTCTGGCCGGCTCCGGCTGTCAGTCCGGCCGGCTGGAATCCGGAGACGCAACCCGTCCCCCGCCTCCCATTCCGATGGGGCCCGCCGCCGTCGCCCGGCCCGCTCCGGTCTCCTGGAAAGCGCTGCGGGAAACCCACGTCGTGATGCAGGGGCTCGATTATTCCTGCGGCGCGGCGGCCATGGCCTCCCTCTTCCGCTACTACTTCGGCGCGGATGTGACGGAGGAACAGGTGATCCGCAACATCACGCAGTCCCTGACCGAAGCAGAATTGCTCGAGCGGCAGGAAAACGGACTGTCCCTGCTCGACCTGAAACACTGCGCGGAACGCCTGGGCTACCAGGCCGTGGGCGTGCGCCTGCCCTTCTCCAGGCTCGCCGACCTGAAAGGACCCGTGCTGATCCACCTGGTGCGCGGCGACTACCAACACTTCGCCGTTCTCCGCGGCGTGCGCGGCTCGCTCGTCTATCTGGCCGATCCGAGCCGGGGCAATATCCGCCTGCCCGCGGCCCGGTTCCGTACCGAATGGTCCGGCGCCGCGCTCGTGCTGGGCCGGGCGGATTTCGGACTGGCCGAAGATTCCCCGCTTGAAATCACGGAGCCGCCGCCGGTACTGTACGATGCCATAACCGTGCGGCAGGCGCGCTACAGCCTGCCGCGCTGAATGGGCGGCCGCTTCGAGCCGCTGCAACCCGGAGAACGCGAACATGCCCAAACAGGCCAAGCCGTATCTGAAAATCGACCCGTGGGTCATCGAGGAAGAAGGCTTTCATCAGGACCGCGCTCTGGTCAGTGAATCGGTCTTCTCGCTGGCCAACGAATTCACGGGCGTGCGCGGCTACTTCGAGGAAGGCTACGGCGGCAAACGGATGGTCGGCGCCTACTTCAACGGCATCTACGTGCGCGGACCCTACACCTACGCGGTCAAGTTCCGCGGCTTTGCGGATGCCTACACGCACATGTGCAACGCCGTGGACTGGCTGCATACGCGCCTGCATGTGAACGGTCGGCCGCTGGACCTGGCAGAAGCCCGTGTAAGCGATTTCCGGCGGCGGCTCGATATGCGGCGGGGTGTCCTGGAACGCGCTTTCGTCTGGCATGTCGACGACGCCTGCAGCCTGCGGCTCCATTTTGCCCGTTTTGTCTCCATGACGCGTTTCTGGCTGGGCGCGCAGTCGCTCCGCATAGAATGCCTCAACGGCGATGCCGATTGCGAGTTAACGCTCGGACTGGATTTTGCGACGACCTATTACCATTTCAACCGGCCGGTCTGGACGCCGCTGAAACAGGCGGCCGCGGACTCGCCGTGCGCGATTATGGCCGCCGCCGAGGGCAGCGGACACCGCCTGTTCTCCGCCGCCCGGATCGCCTGCGACCGCGACGACGCCGCGGCTGAACCCGTCTCCGACAACGCGTACGCCGGGCGCCGCTACCGGCTGCGGCTCAAGACCGGCGAAGCCGTCCGCTTCGAGCGCCTGGCGGCGCACCTCGCCGAAAAAGACGCGGACAAGACGGACGACGCCGTCTGGAAGGCCGGGCGTGCACGCGCCGGCGAGCTCAACAGCCTGGATTTCGAGCGGGAACGGCAGGCCCACACGGCCTACTGGGAGAGGGTGTGGCGCGATATGGACGTTTCGCTGGAAGGCGACCCGGCCAACGAGCAGGGACTGCGCTTCTGCATCTTCAACCTGCACCAGACCTGTCACGGCCTCGGCCCCGCTTATAACATCGGCGCAAAGGGCCTGACGGGTGAAGCCTACCAGGGCGTGGCCTGGTGGGACACGGAACCCTACTGCCTGCCGTTCTACCTGTTTAACGACCGCCGGGCGGCGGAAAACCTGTTGCGCTACCGCTTCCGCACGCTCCCCGGCGCCCTCGAACGGGCCCGGCAGATGGAAGTCGAAGGCGCACGTTATCCGATGTGCACCATCGACGGCGAGGAAACCTGCTGCGTCTGGCAGCACGGCGATCTGCAGATCCACGTTTCCGCCGACGTCGCCTACGCCATCCGCCTGTATGACCGCGTGATGGGTAAGACGGACTGGCTCTACAGCGAAGGCATCGATATGCTGCTTCAGATCTGCCGCTACTATGCCTCGCGCGGCGCATGGGGGCAACGGACCGGCCTGTGGGGCTACTTCGGGGTCATGGGGGCCGACGAGTACCATATGATGGTGCAGAACAACGCCTATACCAATCTCATGGCCCGCAAAGCGTTCGAATACACGCTGGACCTCGTGAACCACATGCAATCGGAGGCGCCGGCACAATGGCACGCCGCCCGGGAACGCGTCGCGCTCCGCGACGGCGAATTGGAAGACTGGCGCCGTAAGGCCGCGCAAACGGCGCTGCTCAGGGATGACAACGGACTCCTGATCGAACAGCACGAGGGGTTTTTCAACCTGCCGCACCGGGACGTGCAGGCCATTCCGGACGACGAGTTCCCGCTTTTCAGACACCATGCCTATCTCACCTGCCTGCGGCATGACATGATCAAGCAGCCCGATGTCGTGCTGCTGCTTCTCCTCTTCAGCGCGGACTTCACCCGCGCGGAGAAGGAGGCCAATTACGATTTCTATGAACCGCGCTGTTGTCACGAGTCGTCGCTTTCGCCCTGCATCCACGCCATCCTCGCCGCTGAGCTGGGACGCGCCGAACAGGCCGTGGCATACAGCCGCTACGCCTACCGGCTGGACCTGGACGACTACAACAACAACGCCGCGCAAGGCCTGCACGTCACCTCGATGGGCGGGGCCTGGATGAGCCTGGTGTACGGTTTCGGCGGACTGCGCACGGACGGCGCGCGGCTGCGCTTCGAGCCGTTGCTGCCGGGCACATGGTCCGCGTTCAGTTTCCGGTTGCGTGTGTCGGAACACGGCATCCTGTCGGTCCGGGTCGACGCAAAGGAAGCGGCGTTCCGCATGAGCCCCGGCAGCGAGCTGGAGATCGAGGTCTTCGGCCGAACGCACCGCGTTGCCGAAAACGGACTCGCCGTTCCCATGCCCCCCGATCGGGTTGCGCAACACACATCCTGACCGCCCGGCATGCGGCCTTGCACGGGCTGTGCACGGCCGGGACCGAGCGCCCGTCGGCCGTCGTCACGTGGCCGCCTGAACGTCAGCCGTATTGATGCCCAGTGAATCCAGTACAGCCAGCATGTGGGCAACACAAGCCGCATCGTGAGCGCCGCCAGGGCGAACCCACAAGCCGGTCAGTCGCTCAAATGTCTGGGCCGCTAAAGATCCGTGCTCGCGCCATTCCAGTAACGCGCGGGCGGCGTCTTGCGTCACGCAGGCACGGCTGTCGGAATGACGCTTGAGCGCAGAGGATGGGATCTCGGGGATCACCGCTGCCGAGGCATAAGCGGCCAGCACCGCAAACTCCTTCGCCGCCTGCGGTGTGTTGTCGTAGATCGCGTCGGCCTTTAGAAAGGCCTCCACGTTGAAGGTCCACGCCGTCGCCGGAACGTCGCCCGGCGCCTGAAAATACCGGGGCCAATCAAGCATCTGCTGATGAATGTTCTGAACATTCATGGGTACTTCCATCATGCCCGCCGGCTTTTCCAGCGGTGTTTCGGCGCCGTGAAAACCCCAGTGGCCGTCCATGCCCGTGCCCTTCAACTCGATTATACACGCCCCCTTCTGTTGCAGCGCGAACAAATGGTCGGCATAGCCGCCGCAGACCTGCCTGTTGTGCGCGCGGTCTGCGGTCAATTCCAGGGGGTGCACCTGCGGCATGGCATCGGGCAAGCGGGCCAGCGGCTCGTAGAAATATCGCTCGAGCAGGCGCCGGAAAGTCGCCTCGAAAGCCGTACTCTCCCGCGCAATGGGATAATCGTCGAACTGAAAGCAATGTGTACGCCGCAGGACCCGGCGCAGGGCCTCATCGCACGCGGCCAGGGCAACAAAAGCGCCGTAGAAGGGAAACGCGCTGGGGGCGGCCATGAGCCATAACACCGGTATGGCCCCGTCCCGGTCCGCCTGCTTGAGGCGCTCTGCCAGGGCGGCGGCAGTCCGCGCACCCATCGCTTCGGCTGTGGCGACAATCTCCAGCTCTGTCTTGCCGGCCGATAGACTCAAGATATCGGATGTCATCCTGTCCCTGCCTGGCTGTTCATTCGGCTGGAGAATAGACCCGGCTACGGGCCCAGGCAAAGGCAAAACCCAGACACCCCCCCTGGGGACAGACCCTGAGGGCATGAGGTACAGGGACAGACCCTGGGCAGCGCAGCGTACCTCCGGGGCTAGGCATGCAACGGTTCTATCACCCCGCACCCCGAAAAAACGCGAAAAATCAATCTTCCGCACAGCAGGAAACATCTCAGACCAGGAGCATGAGCAGAAAGCGTTGATTACTGCGTCGATTTCTCCCAATATGCCGCCTTCTTATGATTTCTGAAGGGTGCTGTGCCCGGGATGGCTCCATGAGAACGTATGCTGTGTCGGAATAGAGGATTGGAACAATCGAGATGATACCCATGCCTGTCTTCATCCGCCGATACACGCCACGGCTGATTATGGTGTTCGCGGTGGCCTTGGCTGGCTGCGGGGGACCAATACCGGATACCGCCGGGATCCGGCTGGCGCCCTTTTTTGAAGGGAGCCCGGCCGAGCCCCGGCCCCTTGCACCCAAAAATGTTGCACCTCACCCCTTGCTCTCCCCCATCAGCAGCATTCACTCCGATGCGTATAACTCCGACGTCGACGATTATGCAGGCCCGCTTGGCATTTGCCCTGTAGTGGAAAGCACTTTTATTGGTATGAGCCCGATCATCATGTTCGACAGTCGGGGTAATCTCTATACAGTGTCTTTTGATGCCGAATCAATCGGCCTCGGCATCGCCGCCCTGGATCGGCATAGTTTGGAAGTGATAGACCGCTTTGCACTGCCGGTTGACCTGAAGACGGTAATCAGCGGCGGCCAGGGATCGCAGGGTGTGTCCGTTAACGGCGCGTATTACCACATCGATCATCGGGGCCGGGCCATTGTCGGCACCCAGGACAATGTGTTCCTGGAACTCGCGCTTGTTCCGGATGCGGAAGGCAACCGGACCTGGCGCATTACGCGCTCTGTCGACCTGAATTCTTATCTGCCTGAAGATGATTTTCTTATTGATGCCATGCCGGACTGGAACGGAAATATCTGGTTTGTTTCCGATGCCGGGGTCGTCGGCATCCTCTCCGCCGAAAACGGGTCCATCCTGACGCTTAACATCGAGGAATTCTTCGAAAACGGCTTGGCCGTCGCCGAAGACGGCGTTTACGCCATTTCCAGCGAAGCCGCGTACCGCTTCGAGATGAATCCCGCCACCGGCGCCCCCCGCTGGACATGGCGTATTCCTTACGATCGAGGGTCTGTCCCTAAGCCCGGCACGTTTGCGCTCGGCTCCGGCAGCACACCCACCCTTTTGGGAGATGACCTGATCACCTTTACGGACAATGCGGATGACCGGGTCAATTTGCTAGTTTACCGACGTCGTCCCGAGGTGACCCAAGAACGCCTGGTGGCATCCGTGCCGCTCTTCGAATCCGGCGCCAGTGCGGTGGATGTGTCCATGATCGGCTACAATGACAGCATCGTGGTGGCCAATATTTACAATGCCGGCCGTTTCCTGGACGATTACCGCGGCCTGGCGCCGGGGTTGACGCGCATAGACGTCAGGCCCGACCGTTCCGCCTGCGATGTCGTCTGGACGGCGCCAATCCGATCTACAACGATTGCCAAGCTGTCCACCGCAACCGGCCTGATTTATACGTATACCCAGGCCCTTGATGTACCCGATCCCACAGATATCTGGTACTTCACGGCTATTGATTTCAGAACGGGCAACATAGTTTACCGTGTCCGGGCCGGATCGGGAACACTCAAGAACAATGCGTTCGGGGGAATCGCAATCGGCCCCGATGGCGCTGTATATCAGGGCGTCCTGGGCGGTCTGGTGCGTGTTCGCGATAGCGCACGTGCCGGCATTGCAGACCGCCCCCCGCGCTTATCCGATCCGGCTCGCCGTGAAAGGCATTAACCGCCGTCTTGAGACGTCTGAACCTGGCGCGCCCAGGCTTCAGCTTCCGCGATCTGGGTATCGGTATTGTGTTTGCGAGGATCGTAAAAGGCTATCTCCGAAACCACACGGTTCCCTGCCAGGGCCTTGCGCAGGTGAGCGAACGTGCGGGACGGCCCCCCGCCGCCGTGGCAACAGAAAAGCGCAATCGCCTTGCCCGCCAGTTCAACATCGCGCAGGAATGTTCGCAGCGGCGGAGCCAAAGTGCCGGCCCATACCGGAGTCCCGATAAACAGCAAGTCGTATCCGGCCGGCTGCATGGCAAGCGGGTTCAGTACGGGCGTTGACCGCATCAGCGCCTGCCCGCCGGCACGGAAGAATTTGCCGAACCCTCTCTCTGGAATGGGATTCTGCATCTCCAGCTCGAGGACCCGCCCCCCTGTGGCCGCTGCAATACGCTCCGCAATCAGCCGCGTACTGCCACTGAAAGAATAGTAAATTACCAAAGTTCTCATATGCACAACTCGTCCTTCCTGCTCGTCCTGATACCCCGCCGTACCCGTCTCCGCAAGCACAATCCCGGAGAGGACATCAGGGACAGACCCTGTCGCCGCTATGATGGCCCGTTCCCCTCTCACGCCTGCTCAGGTGACAGCCAACACCATTTTGCCGGCCGGCCGCAATCTTCCCACGGCCCACAAATCCCCCCATGCCGCTTGCCGCAAGGACTGCGGATGCATGGAACGCTGCGCCGCGAGATGGCGGCAATGACGATCACAAACGTCCCGAACGTACAACCTGCTACCCAGAACAAGACTATTCGTGAAGTACCGTACCCGGCATCGCAACGCAACCGGCAACGGCAGCTTTCCCCCCTGTCGGAGCACCTCTTGAACCACTTCCGGCGCGAACCCACCTTTCATACAGCCACCCTCTGCGATCCCTTTTCGGCATGCGTCGCCCCCAACAGGGCCAACGGGTTCCGTGTGCTTTATGGCTCCCCGCGCATACAGTAGTCGCCGGTAATGCGCAGCCCCTTCCGCCCAGCTGCTTTCCGTTCCCAGACTCTTCAACACGGTTTTCAACCCGATCCGTGCTGCATCGACACCTGCTACAGCTTCGCCATAACCGCAGTACCGATAGTCCTTCGGGTCCGAAACTAAACCTGCCCGCACCGCATTCAGGTCGATATAGGCCGCCACCACGGCAAGCGCACTATACCCTTTCCGCCCTCGTCGGCCGTCGAGCAGAACACTCCTGAACCGGTCTTCCCAAAGCGTCCCGTTTCGCTTGTGTCGCCGGTTGTAAGATTGCGTCAGCCGTTGCTTGAGCGTCTTCATAAATTCTGACAGGTCGCACATTCTGCGGGTGTATTGCATTTTCAGTGCTTCGGCTTCAGCTGCCTGGCCACACGCGCGCAAGTCAGCGAGTTGAGCCGCTAACCGCAACCCTTTGCCCCCGCCGTACAGCGCTTCTACACGCCGCCCTATTTCCTCATCGCCCACATCCTGAAGTGCCGGCACATGTATGAGAATGTGTATATGAGTATCCAAGGCTGCAAATGTGATGACATTCACTCCGGAAAATGTTTCCACTTTCCGCAGCAAACGTACGAACCGCTCTTTTTCCTCGCGGTCCAAGGCAAACCGCCTTTCTATGACCCGTGAGATGACGTGATAATAGGCTGCCCCACTCTCCTTAATTCGCGCTCTTCGCATGGTTACCCCCTTTCCAAGTCCGATATGACGCTTCCACCCACCCAGTAAAAGCACGCCGGCCGCAGAATTGTTAAAAAAAAGTTGTAAGACATTTATGGATTAGGCCTTACACAAGCGCCGGGGTCTGTCCCTTACAGAGGCAACAAAGGGTCTGTCCCCGTGCAGCCAGGAGCACATAGGGTCTGTCCCTGTTAAGGCATGCGGATCGTGGGCCTGAGATCGGGATTTACGCGGCTCGGAAAATCAGCCGCGGGCGTCGTGGTGTTCGCGCCGACCTGTGGAATCGTCGCCGAAATCGCGCCTTCGCGCGAATGGAGCGGGCGACGGGAATCGAACCCGTATGGCCAGCTTGGAAGGCTGGAGTTCTACCGTTGAACTACGCCCGCATCCGTACAACAGACAGGTATTTACGCAAACCGGTAGTCTAGAGCGCGGCGGCGGTATGTCAAGCCGGGGCCGAATAGAGCCGGCCTTCGTCTACCATCGCGAGATAATTGTCCAGCGGCACATAATTCGCCACGCTGTTGCCCGAACCCAGGCAGTAGCCGCCGCCCGGCAGGCAGATGTCCAGTGTGTCGCGGACCCGTTGACGAATCGCCGCCTCGTCCGCACGACACAGAAAGTCCACGTCTATCCCGCCTAATAAAGCGATCTTCCGTCCATAGGTCCGCTTGACCTCACGGACGTCCTCGATCGTGTCCTCGAAACTGTGCTTGGCATCGATTTTCACGTCGTCCGCCAGTTCGTCAATTACATCCCGGAGGTTCCCGCAGGAATGCAGCAGGTACGGGCGGCCGGCATCATGCGCCATGGCGGCAAGCTGCTTGTGGCCCGAAAGCACAAACTCACGGGTATCATCCGGCGAAATCATCAGCCCGCTCTTGAATCCCATATCGTCGCTTCCCCAGACCATGCGCACGCGGTCGAACTCGAGACACCGCCGGACCTCCACTTTGTGAAAGGCCAGAATCTTTTCGTGTATCGCCTGTACGAGGTCCCGCTGATCAAACAGCGCGTAGCAGAGGGTTTCGTAACCCATCAGCCAGGTCAGAAATTCCGAGAAATGACCCGTATGCGAAACCAGGCACATGTCTTCCGGCACATTTTCCGAATACCACTCCAACTCGCGCGTCGCGGAGGCGGTATACGGATCGGGCCAGGGATAGCGTTCGAATTTTTCCCAGCAGGTAATGGGCCCCTGATGCTCGTCCTGATAATGACGGCCGTCTTCGCGCGACAGCGCGGCGGTATCCTCGGTCGCCAACCGGTTGAAAGGCCACCAGACGTCGACCAGGTTCGCGCTCACGTGATCAAACCCGACGAAACGGTTAACCCGGATGATCTGCTTCTGACGGTACCAGGGATCTTCGGGCTTCACATCCTGCATCAGGTCGAAACGTTCACAAATTGCATCCCGTATCTCCTGGTCGTGGAACAACTCCATGTGGTGCACACGCGCCGGCGTACCCCGGCGCAGAATGTTGGCTATCAGGGCATCGGGATCGGGCTGGTGCGGCCTGGCAAGGCCTGTATAGGTCGGCATCCGACACGTTCCTTTCGCTATTCCTCGTTTCAGTGAAGCACGACTATATTCACCGGGTCGGCAAGCCGCGAGCCTATTGTGCGCCAATGGCCAGATTGGGGTCCACGTCCAGACACAACGCCTCCGGACCCGCAACACCGCCGCCCGCGCCGGCCAATCCGGCAATCATGGCGGCATTATCCGCGCCATAGCGGCGTTCCGCCAGTACAAGCCGGAATCCGCGTTTCTCGGCCAGCGCCTCCATGCGGGCCCGAAGGACACGGTTCAGGGACACGCCACCCACCACTGCCAGGCACGTTTCGCCCCGCACCGCACGGGCGCAACGACTTTCCAGCGCCTTAACGATCGCCTCCTGGTAGCTGGCGGCGAGATCCGGCACCTCCTCTCGCGCCGCGGATAACGGATGCGCCTTGAGGTGATACAGCAACGCCGTCTTCAGGCCGCTGAAACTGAAGCACAGGTCCGCCCGTAAGCCCGGGAAGCGGGCACTCTCGCGGCGCTGACGGCCGACCGGGAAACGGACGGCACGCGCATTGCCGCCGTCCGCCGCGGCATCGATGGCCGGCCCGCCGGGATAACCGAGTCCCAGCAGGTTGGCGCCTTTATCAAACGCCTCCCCCGCGGCATCGTCTACGGTTTGCCCCAACAGGCCATAGCGTCTCACGCCTTCCACCCGCACCAGGCAGGTGTGGCCGCCGGAAACGATGAGCGCGATCCAGGGATATTCCGGCATGCTTTCCGGTTCCCGTCCCAGAAACACGGAGTACACGTGGGCTTCCAGGTGATTCACGCCCACCAGCGGCCGGTCAAGCCGCAGGGCCAGGCTTTTCGCGAAAGCCAGCCCTACCACCAGAGACGTCGCCAATCCCGGGCCGTATGTCACGGCCACCGCGTCGATTGCCGGCCAATCCACATCCGCCTGCCGCAGCGCTTCGGCAGTCACACCCGGCAACCGTTCCGCGTGCTGCCGCGAGGCTATTTCCGGAACCACCCCGCCATAGGGCCCGTGCACGTCCGCCTGGCTGGACACGACGCTCGAGAGAACCCGCCTGCCGTCGCGCACGACGGCGGCAGCGGTCTCGTCGCAGGAGGTCTCAATGCCCAGAATGTTCAAGGCGACTCAAAAATCAAGAGCGCCTGCAGCAGGTCCAGGGCGCGTTCCAGCTGGCGATCCACGACGTCCGTATATTCTTCCGTGTCTTCTTGGCCATACAAATCAGGATTCTCGACGTGAGCGCGCCTGATCTGTACCCGCCGCCACTCTTCCGGAGATACAATCACCGGAATATCCGGATCGATGCCCTTGTCATGAATTTCCCGTCCGCCCGGCGTATAGTAACGCGCCGTCGTCAGGCGCACGGCGGATTCGTTATCGGACCGCAGCCGGATCACGCTCTGGACGGACCCCTTGCCAAACGTGGTCTCTCCCACGAGGACCGCCCGTTTCTGATCCTGCAGCGCACCGGCCACAATTTCCGATGCACTGGCACTACCGCCGTTGACAAGGATCGCCATGGGGATATCCGTGTAACGCTGTTCGCCGCCGGCCCGCGTTTCCACCTCGTCAAAAATGCCCGTACGGCCCTTGGTGGTCACGATCAGCTGCCCTTTCTCGAGAAACTTCTGCGCCACCGCCACGGCGGCCCGCAACAGGCCTCCGGGATTACTGCGCAGGTCCAGCACCAGAGCCTCCATGCCGTTCGTCACGAGCCCGTCCAGGGCACTCTGCAGCGCATCGGCCGTCGGCTTCGCAAACTGGGTAATCCGAATATAACCGATACCATGGCGTATCAAGCGGGCCCCTTTAACGCTTGGAACTTCAATGTCGTCGCGCACGACCTCCACGTCAAACGGTGCCGGCTCGCCCTCCCGGACAATGGTCAATACCACCGCCTCGCCCCTTGGGCCGCGCATACGCTTCACGGCTTCGCGCAATGATATGCCCGCAGTTTTCTCTCCGTTCACCGCCGTGATGCGGTCTCCGGACTGCAACCCGGCCCGGAAACCCGGCGTATCTTCAATGGGCGCAATGACGGTTAGTTGCCCGTCCCGCATGCCCACGTGAATGCCGATCCCGCTGAAGCGGCCGGATGTATCCTCCCGGATGTTCGTGTACTGTTCAGGCTCCAGAAAGCCGCTATGCGGATCCAGCGCGTCCAGCATACCGTGCAACGCGCCGCTTGCGATTTGATCATACGTTTTCGTTTCCACGTAATGCTTCTTGATGAGAAGCATCGTTTCGGTGAGCACTTCCAGATCCTTATAGGCCGATTCCGGCTCGGTCTCCCCGGAGGCGTCCAGCATTTCCACCGCCGCAGGAGGAGCGGGAGACGTTACCGCAGACGGCACCTGCCCGGAAACAGGATGGGGGCGCAGCAGCACGCTGCACAAAAACACACCGGCACAGAGTCTGGCGACCGTCTCAAGAGGCCGACGTAAAACAGGCTGTCCGGATTGTCTCATGAATCGTCGTTCTTCCAGGACCACGGCCGGGTTAGGCACCCGGCCGGCGGGCCAACCGGCAATCACGCTTCGTATTCAAACAAAGCTCCCGCGGCGTGTCCAGCCCGGTCCGCCCGCGCGTGGATTACGATCACAAGGGCGGCCAGCGCACCGTACCACGCGCACACGCACCAGACCGGCGGCCGGGGCACATCCACCGCCCCGAAAGGAATCCTGGAGAGCTGTTTCAGGCCGCTCACGAGAATCGCCACCAGGGCCACGTTGGCGTGATTGAAGATATCCGCCAGCAGCGCGACGCACGACCCCAGCACGAGGGAGAGGCA
>JAFGIZ010000242.1 GCA_016929365.1 Lentisphaerota bacterium | reverse complement strand
TCCCCTCGGCATCGCCGGCGTCCGTCTCGAACAGGTCGTCGTCAACCTCGGCATTCGCATCGCCGACGCCGCGGGAGCGGCCGGCACGCTGCGCGTCCTGGCCGGCCCGCCCGCCGAAGCCGGCTGCCTGGCCGCCGGCGCGCCCTGCGCCGGCGTCATCGTGCTCACGGCGTCCGGCGCCGACCTCTCCCGCGCACCGTGCCCGCTCCGGCCGGTCCCCCCATCCGAAGAGCCGGGCGTCATCGTTTCGGTAGTGCAATCGCTCCTCACCGAAGCCGGCGGGTTTCTCGAAATACTGGCCGACGAAACCGGCCGGCCCGCCTTTCGCGTGGCCTTGCCCCCCGTCAGCCTGCCCGCCCTGTCTTCCTCTGCGCGCGTTCCCGAGGAAATGATCGCTTATATCCGGGACTGGACCGTGCTGGTCGCCGCCGGCTCCGCCGCCGGCCGGCCCCTCGAACGCCGCCTGCGCGCTATCGGCGTCCGCGTCGAGACCGCCGGCGCCATCGCCGATGCGCTTGCCCGCATTGAAGAAAGCCGCCGCCTGGACGCCGTCGTGATCCACGCCGCCCTCCTCCGGAACGTGGCCGCGGGGCTCCTCCGCGCCGTGCTCAAACTCCGCCCCGATGCAGCGGTCGTCGTCATGTCCGAACCCGAACCACGCCCCGCGCCCTCGCTCGCCGAGCAGGTCGTTTTCACGCCCGAATCAGCCGACCCCGACAGCGTCATTCTCGCCCTGATCGAAGCCAAGGGCTGCGCCGTCCACCGCCGCGGCTGACCTTCCACTAGGGTTCCCCGCGCCCGCCCTTTCTGCTCCGTAATCCGAGGATGGGTCTTCCGTCCGGGCAGCGGCGCTGCGCGTGCCTGCATGTCCAAAACCGCTATGTCGCCCCATGAAAACGGAGGTGTCGCGCCAGGACAGGCCGCACACACTCGCCCTACTCGAAGAAATAGAAATTCGGCTGCGCCATCCGCAACAGATGCGGCTGGATCTGCGCTTCGAACCGGCGGTACTGCTCCGGCGGCATCAACCGCCGGGCCTGCGCCATGAAGGGTAATCCGCCCTTCCCTTCCCGGTACGCGATCAAGTGCCCGTGTATGAGCCCCCGGTGAAAATACCCGGCCGGATACCGCCCCCTCCCGGACGTGACCAGCGGCTCGGGCAATTGCCGGCACAGCCCCCGCACGTAGAAGTACGTGAACCCGTGCAGCGCGTTCATGTTGTACTGCAACCGGACGGAGCCCAGTAATACAACCAGTATCCCCGCCTTCACAACCAGCCCCGCCTTGCCGGCCGCGCCGGATACGGGACGGGTCAGGAAATCCCACGCCTCCACGCACGGCACGCTGCAGACCATGAGAACGGGGAGCACGTACCGCGGGCCGTAACACCACGAACCCAGCGAACGGACGATGAGCAGCGGCATCAGGTAAAACACGAACACCCCTGCCAGAAAACACGCCTCGAACGGTCGGCGCCGGGCAAACCGCCAGGCGCCCAGTACCGCAAGAAGGAATAGCGGGTAATGGGTAAACACGTTGAAGTTGTTCAACTCCACAAAATAACGGTACAGGCTGCGCCCGATATAACGCGCCGAAACCAGCGGTTTACCCTCGCGCACCCACTGGCCGTATCCCGAATTCAACGGCGATCCAAACCGGTAATACTGGCTCCACAAGAGCACGCCCAGGAATACGGCCGCCGGCACAATCAGCGCCAGCAGGTACGCGCGCCAGTGCATCCTCACGTTGCCCCACGCCGTACGGAACCATGATCCGCCGGAGGGACCACCGGCCAGTACGGCAAACAGCCCCAGCGGTGCGTACAGCGAGAGGTACGAAAGCCGCATCCAAGTCAGGAAACCCGCCCAGCCGGACGCCGCCGCCAAATGGCCCCAGCGCCCGCGTCCGCCCGCTCCCTCACGGGCTTGCCTCAGGAACATCAAGGCGTGATACGAGAACCCGACAAAAGGAAACACCTGAAAACTGTCGTGCGCCGGCTTACGCAGGTGATACCAGGCAAACGTCGCAAATACTGACGCCAGCACAAAGCCGATCCGCCACGCTTCCCGCTGCGTGTACAGGGCCACGATCAGGTACAGATAGGCCACGGCAATCAACGCCAGCAGCGTGTTCTCCAGGCACAGGAACAGCAGGAGGGCGTCGCTGTTTTCGACAAGCGCCAGGGGTTCGCCGCCGCGGCAAAGCCTGGCCAACCAGACAGGCGGCACGTACAAGACCGTATAGCCGATGCCGTACTTCGGGAAGAGCTCCGCCTTGTCCTCGTTTTCGTAGAAATACTGGCCGCGGTCCTGCGTGAAGCCCGCCAGCTCGGCACGCCGCGCAAAGGGAATACCGATACGGCCGGTATTGACGAATTGAATTGCCTCGGCCCGCATGGTGTAGTTGTCGCCGGGCAGGTAGAAGCGCGGCAGCGCCAGCACAAAGACCGCCGCCACGAACACCAGCAACGCCGCCAGCGGCGCCTTCCGGCGCAGCCGGCCACCAGCGCCCTGCGCCTCGGTTTCCGCGGGCGGTTTTTCCGGGCCCGATACCCGCCTCCCCCGCTTTCCCGTTCGCTTCCACGCATTCATTATGGTGTACTTTCAATCATGCGCCTCGTGATGTAAACGGGAATCTCCGCACAATGACGCGTTCACACGGATGGAGCCTGGTCCGCCTGCTGGTCAGCGCCGCGCTGATCGCGTGGGTGCTGGCGACGC
>JAFGIZ010000241.1 GCA_016929365.1 Lentisphaerota bacterium | reverse complement strand
CGTCTTCTTTCAGCCCATTCATATATGGAGCAATTTCAACGAGACCGGACCGACCGCAGCCAAAAGATCGCTCGTGCCCGACCCCGAAAAAATGGAGCCGATCGTTCGCGAATGCCTGCGGCTGTGCCGCAGCTTACGCCTGAAGACCTCCCTGCCCCTGATCGCGCCGTGGCTGAAGCCATACTTCCAGAACCAGCTTCTGGCTGACAACGGTCTTGACCGAAGGTGGTACACCCGCTGTGTGAGTCATTTCAGATGCAAGGAGATATTCACCCGGATATTCGTCCAAGCCGACGGGGGCCTTCTGCCATGCGCCATGCTGGGTCCGGTCGCCAATGTGAAAGATCGATCCCTGGCGGATGCTGTCACCGCGATGGATGCCTTGAAACGGGATTTCAGAAACGGCAGGTTTCATCCCGATTGCTACAAGTGTAGTTGCCAGATGCCGGCCAACTATTCCTACAGCCTTGTATGCGCTCCCTACGCCAACTTTGCCCGCATCTGTGCTTATCTCTATGATAGCGGACGATTGACGGAGCCCTTTCGCGCCATTTTTCACCGCAAGTCTTATAGGAAGGCGATTCAGGGTTCCGTCGTTTGAAGGAGTCGCGTCATGGCCTCGAAAAACGACCTTCCCCCGCTAATATGCGACCCGGCACATCTTACCGTGTCTTCACCGCATCCTCACGCCGCTCTAACCTGCCTCGAACATCATATGACCGATGGAAAGGAATTTCGCATGATTCGGGTTGACATGCATGTGCATTCCCGCTATTCGCGCCATCCTTCGGAATGGTTCCTCCAGAGAATCGGCGCCCAGGAATCCTACACCGACGTCGAAGACGTCTACCGCATGGCCAAGGCGCGCGGCATGACCTACGTTACCCTCACCGACCACAACACCATCGACGGCGCCCTCGAACTCCACGCCCGCCACCCGGAAGACACCTTCATCAGCAGCGAAGTCACCGCCTATTTCCCCGAGGACGGCTGCAAGGTCCATGTGCTGACCTACGGCATCACCCCGCCCCAGTTCGAGGTCATCCAGGCCCTGCGCGAAGATATCCGTCAACTGCGTAATTATCTGCGCGACCAGCACATCGCCTGCTCCGTCGCCCACGCCACCTATCCCGTGAATGACCGCCTCTCTATCCACACCATCGAGAAGCTCCTCCTCCTCTTCGACGTCTTCGAAGGAATCAACGGCGGCCGGAACCGCGCCCATAACGAAACCTGGCGGACGGCGCTGCGCTCGCTCACGCCGGCCCGGCTGGACCGCCTTCGCGATCGCCACGGCATCGACCCCTGGGCGCCGGACCCCTGGATCAAAGGCGTCACCGGAGGTTCCGACGACCACGCCGGCCTCTTCGTCGGTCAGACGTTCACCCTGTCCGAGGAGACCGCGACGATCCCCGGCTTTCTGGATCGCGTGCGACAACGCCGGACGGACGCCGACGGACGGCATGCGGATCACAAATCGCTCTCCTGCGCCGTCTACAAGATCGCCTATCAATATTCGCAGGCCAGAACCACCGCGGTCAGCCCCTCCCCTCTCGCCCTGTTTCACGCCCTGATCTTTCGTAACGGCCGGCTGGGCCTGAAAAACTGGCTCGCCGTCCAGAAGCTGAAACGCGGGAAACGCGCAGGCGACCGCGCCATGCTCCAGTGCGTCGAGGAACTGCTCGACGAACCAAATCACGCTCCGCTCGACAGCGAAGCCCAGATCGCCAGGATGTATAATGCCCTGACCCGTCTCTCAGACGCCTTCTTCAGCCTCATCGCCGGCTCCCTCGAAAAGGACCTCCAGAACGGCAATACGGGCGGCCTCCTCGGCAACCTCTCCGCCGCCCTGCCGGCCATGTTTCTCCTGGCGCCGGCCATCACCGTGCTGCGTCACATGCATGGCGACCGCGAACTCCTTCGCGGCGTGGCCCACGCCTTTGACGCGCGGCCCGACCGGCCGCGCCGCCTGCTCTGGTTCACCGACACCGTGGCCGAACTTAACGGAGTGGCCGTCACCATGCGCGAAATCGCCGCGCGCGCCCACGCGTCCGGCCGCGCCGTGAAGCTCGTCACCTGCCTCGCGGACCACGAGGATCGCGCCGCGCTGCCTCCCGGCGTGCTTCTCCTGCCGTGCATCTATCACGTCACGCCCGGTTTCTACAGCGCCTGGACTCTCCGCCTTCCTTCCCTGCTCCGCGCCATGGACGCGATCGCCGCGGAAGATCCGGACGAAATCGTGATTTCCACCCCGGGGCCCGTGGGCCTCGTGGGAGTGGCGGCCGCGCGGCTCCTTCGAATCCGCTGCACCGGCGTCTACCACACCGATTTCACCCGCCAGGCCGATCAGTTCATCGGCGACCATTGGGTCTCCTCAGTCGTCGAAACTTATACCCGCGGCTTCTTCACCCTCATGGACGAGGTCCGCGTTCCGACCGTCCGCTACATGTCCATGCTCGAGGAACGCGGTCTGGACATGTCGAAGATGAAACTGTTCTCCCGGGGCATCGAGCCGGAATTCGCCATCTGCGACGAACGCCGCCAGGCCGAGTGGCGCGAACGGCTCAGCATCCCGCCCGGCGCCCCGGTTCTCCTCTGGGCCGGACGGCTCGGACGGGAAAAGAACCTCGATTTCCTCTTCCGGGTCTACCACGCCGTCGCCCTCCGGCGTCCCGATGCGCGCCTCGTGCTGGCCGGCGACGGCCCGGAAACCGAACGCCTCCGAGCGGAATACCGCGCCGAGCCGCGCATCGCGTTCACCCGCCGCCTCGATCGCGCCGATCTGCCTCACCTCTATGGCATGGCCGACGCATTCGTCTTCCCCAGCACCACCGACACCTTCGGCATGGTCGTTCTCGAGGCCCAGGCCTGCGGCCTGCCCGCTGTCGTCAGCGACGTCGGCGGCCCGCAGGAACTCGTGGACAGCGGCAAGACCGGCTTCGTGGTCCGCGCCGACGATCTCGACGCCTGGACCGCCGCCGTTCTTGCCCTGCTCGACATGAAATCCTCCGATCCCGCCCTTCTCGAGCACATGCGCGTCGCGGCCCGCGTGCGCGCCCAGAACGGCTACGGCTGGGATCGGCTGCTTGACGAAATGACCGGCGCCCAGTCTCCCCCGCCGGCGGACGCCGCCCCCCTCCCCGCGTCGACGTCGGCGATCGACGGAACCGCATCGGCGCTCCGCCGCCTGCGCCGGGCAGGCGCGATTCCCGCATGAAGCTCTTTCTCATCGACGGCATCGGCCCTTTCTTCCGGGGATACGCCCGCCGCCGCGTGAATTGGTCCAAGATCCCGTTCGAGAACCTCGAAACCAACGGCGCGTTTGACAAGACGCGGTTCGCGGGAATTCTCGACGACTTCACCCGGTTCGCCGCCCGCGCCGCGGCGCTCGGCTTCAACGGCATCTCGCTCGACGACCTCG
>JAFGIZ010000240.1 GCA_016929365.1 Lentisphaerota bacterium | reverse complement strand
GGGTCGCTTCTCCGGTCGCCAGGTCCGTTACGAATATGCTGTTATCCATGACGTACGCGATCCGCCGGCCGCGCGGTCCCCAACTGAAATTCGATTGTACCGGTTGGGGATTGCGCGTGACCGGTTCCGGTTCCCCGCCGTTGGGCGATACGCTCCAGATCTGCACAATGCCGCCGGCGTCCTTCATCAGGAACCCGATGCGCGAGCCGTCCGGTGCGCTCCGCAGCCAGTGGCGCGGCCCCTGGATCCCGGGATAGGGCCGGTCCGCGGTGCAGGTGAGGCGCCGCTGCACCGTGTCCCGCGGCGGCGCCGGCCGGGTCGTGGGTGTTCCCGCCAGCGGGCGGTTCCCCGCGGCCGTGAGGTCGCCGGGAAGATCGACGATGAAGACTTCCACGATGTCTTCACCCGATGTCGTCCTGACCCGTCCTTGGAAGGCAATGGCCTTCTTCTGCCGTGTGCCGTCGGCCCGCACATAGCCGTTGGTCCCGACCCAGGCATCGCTGAAGGCCCGGCTGATCTCGTCGGATCCCGGCCGGGGCCGATTCACCGTCCGCGAGACCACGACCGAAAAGGCCGTCCCGTCGTGGTTGCGGGGATGATCCTTCTTGACCGCGACGGGGCGCCCGCACAGGCTCACGGCGATGTTGCGCTGGTTGAGATCGTGCAATCCCTCCGCGCCGAGCTGTTGCAGCACGTGGTCCTCGTACGTGGAGCTGACCAGCGTCCCGTCGCCGCTGAAGGCGTGGACGTGCGTGCCGCCGCGGAGCGCGCCGGGCGTGTAGGGAGCCGTGATGTCGCGCGCGTCCAGGGTCTCCGCCCGCCGGCTCCCCTCGACATCGACCACCACGCCTCGCCGGTGCCAGAAGGCATACGGCCACGTGTCCGACGCATGTTCCGGTCCGTGCAGGAAAATCACCTTTGCTTCCGATGGATGCCAGGTCGCCCCCGCGCAGCCGGCGCCGTTCGCGGCCTGATACACAAGCTCAACCCTCCCGCTCTCCACGTGCACCCGCTCGATGCGGCGACCGTCGAACACGCGGCCGACCCGCCGCACGTCATATACGAGCCATTGTCCATCCGGCGACCAGACGCGTTTGCCGGCCAGGATGTGGCCGTGCGGGGCATCCGTGATCTGTCGAACATCCGCACACACGGGCAAAGCGAACAGGCAGGCACACAAGACGGCAATGTGTACGTGGAGCTTGGCCGTACTCTCCTGCATTGCCTTACCCTGGTCCTTTGGATTGCGCGATATGCCGTTGGTAGTGATAAAAACTGTCTTTCGGGATCCGCTCCAGGGTGTCGAAGTCGCAGTAGACCAGCCCGAACCGCGGCCCGAATCCATGGTTCCACTCGAAGTTGTCGATCAGGCTCCAGAGAAAATACCCGTGGATGGGCAGGCCGGCGTCCACGGCCGTCCGCAGGCTGTTCCAGTACTGATCGAGAAACGCGATGCGATACGTGTCGCGGCAGCGCCCGTCGGCATCCGGGCGGTCGGGGCCCGCGCAACCGTTCTCCGTGATGTAAATGGATTGCGAGCCATACTCCTCCGCGACCCAGCGCGCGTTGGCCTCAATGGCCTCGGGATCGATATCCCACTGCACCGGGGTTTTGGGAAAGTCGGACTGCACGGTGCGGAACCCGTCGGAACCCGATTCGTCGCGCGCCACCGTCTCCCGGAAATAAACATTCAGGCCGAGAAAATCGCAGGGGGACGCGATAACCTCCAGGTCCCCCTCCCGCACCGGAATCGTCCGGTCCGGGTAGCGTGCGGCCAGCGAGTCCGGATAACCGCGGCCATACAGCGGGTCGAGAAAGATACGCGCCTGCTTGTCCAGCTTGGCTTCCAGGGGCTGAAGATCATCCTCGCCGCGGCCGGCCGCGCGCGCAAGCGGCTGCTGGAGCGCAATGCCGACCCGCCCGTCCGCCGAAGCGGCGCGGAGCGCCCGCACGGCCAGGCCGTGCGCGAGATTGAGATGGTGTACTACGCGAAACACGTCTTGCGGACGCCGGCAGCCCGGCGCGTGGTCGCCGGTCTCGTAGCCGAAGTACGCCACGCACTGCGGCTCGTTGATCGTAAACCACTGGCTCACCCGGTCCGCCAGGGCCCGGTAACAGGCCGCCGCGTAGTCACCGAAACGCAGCGCCGTATCCCGTGCCTCCCATCCGCCCCCGTCCTGCAGGGCCTGCGGCAGATCCCAGTGATAGAGGGTCGGGCACGGTCGGATACCGCTCTCCAGGAGGGCGTCGATCAGACGGTGGTAATAGTCGAACCCGGCCGGGTTCAGGGTCTTTCCGTCCGGCATGACCCGCGGCCAGGCAAGGGAGAAGCGGTAGGCGCCGACTCCGAGTTCCTTCATCAGCGCCACGTCTTCGCGCCACCGGTGAAACTGGTCGCAGGTCCGGTCCGCGTTCTCTCCGTTCGCGATCTTGCCGGGCGCGTGCGCAAACGTATCCCAGATGCTCGGTCCCCGCCCGTCTTCCCGTACCGCCCCTTCCACCTGGTAGGCGGCGGTGGCGACGCCCCACAGGAAACCGTCCGTGGAGAACGGGGTTCCGCCTTTGCCCTCGCGGCCCTTCATGTTCTCATCCGGCTGCGTGACACGGCGGCACCGCTGCATGGATTCTGTTCGACAATACCTGCGCAGTGTGCCAAAAACATAACCAACGTTCTCATAATGAGTACCTTGAATCAAGTCTACGTCTTATGAAGGGTGAGCAACGTCGCGACTGGGGGCTGAGACTTGCCGCATGCACGGCCTTGGCCCTGTCTGCCTTGTCCGCGCTTTCCGCGCCGGACATCGAGATGGAGATCCTCCCGGTAGGCCGCACGCTGGACGCGATAGCGTGGTCATCCTCCTCCGATCCGATCGAGTGGGTTGCGGGGATACAGTCGAGGCTGGACGAACGCATGGAATCCGCGCGTCTGGTCTGGACCGTGACCCCGTGGCAGGGCGCGGCGGAGCATGTAGAAACGCCCCTGGTGCTCGGGGAAAAACGGCACCCGTACTACAAAAATTTCACTCCCGTTCCGATTCTCTACACGCCGCAAAGGCTGGGTTGGCACGAACTCACCGTGGAGCTGCTGGGGCCCGGCGGCGAGGCGCTGGCTCGCCGCAGGCAGGGCTTTGCCGTGTACGAGCCGGCACGCAGCAGCGGCCGTCATTTCCGTTATGGCATCACGGGGACCGGCATTCGGCCGTCGGGCGAGGAGTTCAACCGCTACATGGAGACCATCCGGGCGCTGGGGGTCGATATCCACCGGGAAGTGTTCTATTGGCCGCAAGCCCAGCAGGATGCGCAGCCGGTCTACGAGTTTCAATATCACGATACCGTACGCAACATGCTGCAGCGGGGCGGGATTGACGCGCTGTGGTGTTTCCTGTGGACGCCGCACTGGGCCGTGGAGGCGGATATTGCCGAAACCGACTGGCCGCGCTGGGCGCTGTCCATGCCGCGCCTGGAGGCCTGGACCCGGTTTGTGCGGGCCGCGGCATCGCATTTCAAGGGGCGGGTGCGGTACTACGAGGTCTGGAACGAACCGGACCTGGGTGACTACTGGGTGGATACCCCGGCGAGCCACGCGCAACTCCAGAATGCCGCCTTTGAAGTCATCAAGGAGGTCGATCCGGCCGCGCAAACCATGAACGGCGGATTCGGGATGTTCAGCATGGAGCCGAACCCGGATTTCCTGGAACAGTTCCTGCCGCGGGCCGAGACCGGGCACTGGGACATCCGTGCCTACCACGACTACCACACGCTGGAGGACATGCAGCGCCGTTTAACGAAGCACAGGGAGCTGTATGCCGGGAACGTTATGGAAACGCGTCCGGTGTGGG
>JAFGIZ010000023.1 GCA_016929365.1 Lentisphaerota bacterium | reverse complement strand
CAGCACCGCGCGGCAGAAGGGTTCCCTCACGCCGCCGGCCGCCAGCTCGGTCGTGTTCGTGAGCCGCAGCCGCGCCACCGGCCGGTCCAGAACCGTACCCGCCACGGCCGCCGCCCCCGGCGCCGCCTCCGGATCCCGCTCCAGCACCACGCGCACCGCCCCGTCCCGGCCGCCCGGCAGCGGAACGTCCGTAATGCGCTCGACCTTGCGCGCCAGCGTCTCGGCCTCCCGCAAGACCGCCATGTTGCGGGCCGGCTCCGCGCCCACCACGACGAAACGGCCCGACGCGCTCTCGAATACGCTGGGCGGCTCAAACGCGGGCCCGGCCCCGGCGCCGCACGCCGCGAGCGCGAGCCACAACACAAGCCGTTCTCTGATGCGTGCCCGAATCATGGCCATGAACCGGCCGCGGCCGAACGCCACCCCCGCCCGGGCCCTCCGGCCCGCCGCGCCCTCAGGCGCCGCCGGTCTTCTGCGCGGCCGCCTTGCCGCCCTGGCCCGCGCCCGCCTTGCCGGAGTCCTTCTTGCCGGCGGCCGCCGGCTTGGCCGCCGCCTGCTCCTTTTTGGCCGCCTGCTTGTAGCTGTCGCTGCGGTAGTCGGTCTCGTAAAAGCCGCCGCCCTTGAACAGGATCCCCGCTCCGGCGCCGAGCAGCCGCCGGACCTTGCAGCGGCATTTCGGACAGCGCTTGACGGGCTCCTCCGTAATGCGCTGGAACCGCTCAAAGCGGTGCCCGCACTTGGTGCACTCGTATTCGTAGGTTGGCATAAACGGGGACTGTACCCGCACCGTCCGCCGCTTGTCAAAAGGTTCTCGCGGCGCTTGCCCCCCCGCCCCGGCCTGTGGTAGGGTCCCGCGCATCATGAGTGGAATCTTCAAAGCCTACGACATCCGCGGCATCTATAACGACACCCTCACCGACGCCCTCGCCCGCGACATCGGACGCGCCTTCGCCACCTTTACCGAGGCCCGCACGGTCGTGATCGGACGCGATATGCGCCCCCACTCCGAACCGCTCTTCGAGGCGCTGGCCGCCGGGCTGACCCGCCAGGGCGCCAACGTCATTGACGTGGGGTTGTGCTCCACGCCCATGTGCTACTTCGCCTGCGGCTCGCTCGAGGCCGAGGCGTCCATCATGATTACCGCCTCGCATAACCCCGGTGAATGGAACGGCTTCAAGCTCACGCGCGACCGCGCCATTCCCATCAGCGGCGATACCGGCATTCGCGACATCGAGCGGATCTGCAACGATAAGAACTTCGCCCCGGAACCGGCCGAGGCGGGGCGCGTGACGCGCCGCGCGATCGGTGACGCGTACGCCGAACACGTGCGCGCCCACGCCGCCGTCCGGCGCCCGCTCAAGGTCGCCGCCGACATGGCCAACGCCATGGGCACGGTCGAGGCCGAGGCGCTCAAGGGGCTGATCGAAATCGATCCCCTCTTCGATACGCTCGACGGCAGCTTCCCGAACCACGAGGCCAACCCGCTCAAGACCGAAACGCTCGATACCCTGCGCGCCAAAGTCCGCGCCGGCGGCTACGACTTCGGCATTGCCTTCGACGGCGACGCCGACCGCGTCGGCTTCGTCGACGAGCAGGGCGACGTGGTGCCCATGGACCTCGTCGGGGCGCTGATCGCCAAAGACATGCTGCGCCGCGAGAAAGGCGTTATTCTCTACGACCTGCGCTGCAGCCGGGCCGTGCGGGAAGTGATCGAGGAGAACGGCGGCACCCCGATGAAAAGCCGGGTCGGCCACGCGTTTATCAAGCAGCAGATGCGCGATCACAACGGGCTGTACTGCGGCGAGTTCTCCGGCCATTTCTACTTCCGCGACAATTATTATACGGAAAGCTCGGCCCTGGCGGCCCTCAGCGTGGCCAATATCGTCAGCGCCGCCGGCCGGCCGCTCTCGGAGCTGATCAAGCCCATCCGCCGTTACGCGCAAAGCGGTGAAATCAACTCCCGCGTCCGGGATCCCGAGTCCGTCATGAAGCGGATCCAGGAGACGTACCGCGACGGCGAGCCGTCCTTCCTGGACGGCATTACCGTCGACTACGAGGACTGGTGGTTCAACGTCCGGGCGTCCAACACCGAACCGCTGATCCGCCTCAACGTCGAAGCCCGCACCCGGGAGCAGATGGAAACGCAACGCGACGCGCTGCTGGAGCTCATCCGCGCCTGAGGGCCCGCGCCCAGGCCAGCGGGCGGTGCCGCCCGGCCGCGGCGCTCTTCCGCAGCGCCGCCGCCGTGAAGGCGCCCGCTCCGGCCACCGCCTCCGCCAGCGTCCGGCCCCGCGCCAGGTAGGCCGCCACCGCGGCCGAAAACGTGCAGCCCGTGCCGTGTGTCTCCGCAGCCGCGACCCGCGGCGCCCGGAACCGCGTCACCCGGCCGCCCTCGCACAGCACGTTGACCACCTCGGCGCCCGGTCCGGGCGCCCCCGCGGCCAGGTGTCCGCCCTTGCAGACGCACGGCACGCCGAAGCGGCCGCCGATCGCGCGGGCGGCGCGTTCCAGCCCGTCGACGTCTTCGACCGGGGCGCCGCAGAGGATGGCCGCCTCGTCCGTGTTCGGCGTCACCACCGCCGCCTGCGGCAGCAAGGCCTCGCACAGGGCCGCCACCGCGTCCTCCCGCAACAGCCGCGCGCCCGACGTGGACACCATCACGGGATCCACCACCAGGTTCGGCACCCCGCACGCCGCCACCGCGGCGCTTACGGCACGAATGATCTCCGCCGAATACAGCATGCCCGTCTTGGCGGCGGCAACCGGGAACCCCGCCGCGACCGCCTCGATCTGCCGCGCCACCGTTTCCGGCGCCACGGCCGCGACGGCCGCAACGGTATCGGGATTCTGCGCGGTAATGCAGGTGAGCGCGCTGGTCCCGAAGACCCCCAGCGCCTCGCAGGTCTTGAGATCGGCCTGGATCCCCGCCCCGCCGCCGGAATCCGATCCGGCAATCGTCAGCACCACGGGATAAGGCTCGGCTTGCGTCATGGAAGCCGCCGCTACGCGCCGATCTGCCCGCTTCGCGCCAGGGCCCGCGCTTCCACGCTCTGCACCTCGGCGTATCCCTGCGAGCTGACCGGGTTCAGCCCGTCGCTCGCTTCCATCGAGGCGTCCGCCTCGTTGTACAGCGACGCCGGGCAATCGGTCAGGCCCCGGAATTGCACGGACCCCTTGTAGAGGCCGACGCTGACCGTACCGGTCGCGTGCTGCGCCAGCGCATCCACGGCCGCCCGCGCGGCCCGCGTGGCCGGGTCGAAATAGCGCCCGTCATAAACCTGCCGCGCAATCAGCCGCGACACCGCCTCGAACAGCCCCGCCGCCCGGCGGTCCAGCGTCGCCTGGTAAATGAACTGCAGGCCGCATCCCAGCAGCTCCATGCCCGGCGCCTCGTAGACCCCGCGGCTCTTCGTTCCGATAATGCGGTTCTCGAGCGCATGCTTGAGTCCCAGCCCGTTCCGGCCGCCGATGGCGTTGACCTCCCGCATCAGCGCCGGCGGGTCCAGGGCGACCCCGTTCACCGCCGTCGCACACCCGCGTTCGAAGCGCAGCGTCACGGCTTCGGTTTCGTCGGGCGCGTCCTGCGGCCAGACTCCCATTTGCGGCGCGACAATCGTGCACGGCGTCTCCAGGCTCTCGAGATCCTCCGCCTCGTACGAAATCCCCGCCAGGTTCGCATCCGTCGAATACCGCTTCGTCTCGTCCACGAAGGCCTCGATACCGACCCGCTTGAGATAGTCCGCCATCTCGAGGCGGCCCGGAAACTGCCGCAACAACTTCGGATCCCGCCAGGGCGAAAAAACTTTCATGTCCGGCGCGAGCACATTGGTGTAGCGCTCGAAGCGCATCTGGTCGTTGCCCCGCCCCGTCGCCCCGTGCGCCAGGACCGTGCACCCGCGTTTGCGCATCTCAGGCAGTACGCCCCGCACCGTGACGGCGCGCGCCATGCCGGTCGTGTTCCAGTAGCCGCCGTCGTACATGGCCTGCGCCCTGACGGTCTCGAAGCAGGCTTCCGCCATCGCGGCCTTGAGATCGACGGCCACCGTTTCCGCGCCGCACGGCGCCATCTTCGCGACCACCGCCCCGATATCCGCCTCGTCCGGCTGGCCCAGGTCCGCCGTGAAACACACCACGTCCACGCCCAGGTCCACGAGTTTCCTGGTGATCGTCTTGCTGTCCAGCCCGCCGGACACGCACAGCCCCACCTTCTCGCCCGCCAACTCGTCCAACGTCATCGTACGCCGCCTTCCTTACCGCAGAAAACCGTGTGCATCATGCCCCACCCCCCCCCGCCTGTCCACGAAAAAGCCCCCCGCCCGGGCCATCCGCGACCGGTTTTCCGCACGCGCCCAGGCCCCCATCCACCCACACACGCACCAGCGCCCAGGCCCCGCGCGGACCCTTTCCGTTTGCCGCCCCGGCGCGCCCGATGTTATCCTGTAGCACAATGCATGCGGCCGATCCGAAACCGAGTCCCGCGCCCGACTGGCTGGCCGAGCTCAATCCCCGCCAGCGCGAGGCGGTCACCCACGGGGAGGGACCGCTCCTGGTGGTCGCCGGCGCGGGCAGCGGAAAGACCCGCACGCTCGCCTACCGCGTCGCCTGGCTCATCCAGCGGGGCGTGCCGCCCGAACGCATCCTGCTCCTTACGTTCACCCGCCGCGCGGCCCAGGAAATGCTGCGCCGCGCGGCGGCCGTGATCCGGCGCGGCCCCGCGGTCACCGGCCGGGTCTGGGGCGGCACGTTTCACGCCACGGCCAACCGCCTGCTGCGCCTCTACGCCCGACCCGCCGGGCTGCGCCGCGATTTTACCGTCCTGGACGCCTCCGACGCCCAGGACCTGCTCAACGTCATCCGCCACGAGCTCGGCCTCCACAGCAAGGAAAAACGCTTCCCCCGCAAGGCCACCTGCCTGGCCGTCTACTCGCGCCGCGTCAACGGCGCCGAGCCGCTCGAGACCGTGCTGGCGCGCCACTTTCCCTGGTGCGCCGACCGCGCGGAGGAGCTCAAGGCCCTCTTTCGCGCCTACGTCCTGCGCAAGCAGGAGCGGAACGTGCTGGACTACGACGACCTGCTGCTCTACTGGGCCAAGCTGCTCGAAGACGAGGCCCTTGCCCGCCACATCGGCGGCCGCTTCGACCACGTGCTCGTGGACGAATACCAGGACACCAACAGCCTCCAGGCCGCCATCCTGCGCGGCATGCGCCGTTTCAACCACAACGTCATGGCCGTCGGCGACGACGCACAGAGCATCTACAGCTTCCGCGCCGCGACGGTGCGCAACATGCTGGACTTTCCCGGCCAGTTCCCCGGCGCCGCCTGCATTACGCTCGAGCAGAACTACCGCTCGGTCATGCCGATCCTGGAAACCACGAACCGGGTCATCGCCCAGGCCGCGGAACGCTACACCAAGGACCTCTGGTCCGCGCGCCGCGACGGCCGGCCGCCCCGCCTGGTAACCTGCCGGGACGAAGACCAGCAGGCCGAATACGTGATCGACCGCGTCCTGGAGCATTACGAGCAGGGCATCCCCCTGCGCCGGCAGGCCGTACTCTTCCGCGCGGCGCATCATTCCGACCTGCTCGAGATCAGCCTCGCCCGCCGCGAGATTCCCTTCCACAAGTACGGCGGCCTGCGCTTTCTTGAAGCGGCCCACATCAAGGACCTCGTCTCCCTCCTGCGCATCGTGGAAAACCCGCGCGACGAAATGGCCTGGTTCCGGGTGCTTCAGCTTCTCGACGGCGTCGGTCCCGCCACGGCCGCCGCGGCCATGCGGCACGTGGCCGAGAACCGCTTCGACCCCCGCGCCGTGCGCACCTTCGCCGCCCCGCCCGCCGCGCGGGAGGGCATCGCCGCGCTGGCCGCCGCCGTGGACGATCTGCTGGCGGGCAAACGCCTGCCCCCGGCGGCCGAGGTCGAGCGCCTCCGGACCTTCTACGAGCCCATCCTGCGGAAGCGTTACGAGAACCCCGCCGTGCGCGCCCGCGACCTCGCGAGCCTGGAACAGATCGCCTCCGGCTACCGGTCGCGCCGCCGTTTCCTGGTGGACCTGCAGCTCGATCCGCCCGCGTCCACCGGGGACCTGGCCGGTCCCCCGCAGCGGGACGAAGACTGGCTCGTGCTTTCCACCATTCATTCCGCCAAGGGCTGCGAGTGGGACGCCGTCTACGTGATCCACGCCTCCGACGGCTGCCTGCCCTCCGACATGGCCACGGGCAGCGCCGAGGAAATCGAAGAGGAACGCCGCCTGCTCTACGTGGCCATGACCCGCGCACGGGACTTTCTGTACGTCACCCGGCCTTTTCGCTATTATCATACCTGGAGCCGTTTTACGGACGCGCACAGCTACGCGCAACCGAGCCGGTTTCTGACCGACGCGGTCTGCGCCAGCTGCGAGACCGTCAACCTGGCCCAGCCGGAACAGGAAGACGGCGTCGCGGACGTGGAACCCGCGCTGGATATCGGCGCGCACATCCGGGAAATGTGGGAATGAACGTTTTTCTTTCAAACACACGCCCGCGCCGGAGGCAGCCCCTCGGCCTCCGCCTGGCGCCGGGCCTTATCGCCGCGCTCCTCGCGGCGCCGCACGGAGGCTGCAGCATGATGGACGACCCCGCCTATCCCGTCTCGAAGAGCGACGCCGAAT
>JAFGIZ010000239.1 GCA_016929365.1 Lentisphaerota bacterium | reverse complement strand
GCACACGCCGTGCACGCTCACCGCGCCGACGGGATCGTCCACCTTCAGCACGCGGTCGATGAAGTACACGCTCAAGACCACGAGCACACCGCCGACGGCCCCGATCGCCACCGCCCCCAGCGGGGTCACCGTGTAGCACGGCGCCGTAATCGAGACAAGTCCGGCCAGCGCGCCGTTCAACGTCATCGACGCATCCGGCTTGCGGCTGATCGCCCAGACCGTCAGCATCGCCGCCATGGCGCCGGCGGCCGCGGCCAGGTTCGTGGTCACCGCCACGCGCCCGATCTCGCCGTCTCCCACCGTGGTGCTGCCGGGGTTGAACCCGAACCAGCCGAACCACAGGATGAACACGCCCAGCGCCGCCAGCGGCAGGTTATGGCCCGGCAACGCACGCGGCGTTCCGTCCGGCATGTACTTGTCCGCGCGCGGACCCAGGATAATCGCTCCCGCCAGGGCCAGCCAGCCCCCGACGGAGTGCACCACCGTGGAACCCGCGAAATCGCAGAACGCTCCCGTCTTCAGGTTCTCCAGCCAGCCGGCCCCCTCCGCCAGGTACAGCGAGCCCCAGGCCCACTTTCCGAAAACCGGATAGATCAGCAGGCAAATGACCGCGCTGTAAGCCAGGTAGCCCGTAAACTTCGTCCGCTCCGCCATCGCGCCGGACACGATCGTCGCCGCCGTGGCCGCGAACACCGTTTGAAATATCAGGAACGTGTAGCCCCAGGCCGCGCCGCCTTCCTTGACCACCTCGCCTATCCCGAACAGGTTCGTGCCGATCACGCCGCCTTTCGCGACGCCGAACATGAGCCCGAACCCCACGAGGAAGAACGCCAGCGACCCGATCGAGAAGTCGCACAGGTTCTTCATCAGGATGTTGACCGCGTTCTTGGCCCGCGTGAACCCGCTCTCCACCATGGCGAAACCGGCCTGCATGAAAAACACCAGGAACGCCGCCACGCACGTCCACACGATGTTGATGTTCACCTGCAGCTCCTCACGCACCGCCGCCACCGCGTCCGCGGCCTCGGCCGCCGACGCCGCCGGCGCCCATACCGCCGCGGCCAACAGGAAAAACCCCGCGGCCGCCGCCCAACCCGCCTTGCGATACCTCTTACTCATGCCTCTCTCCTTTCCTTGTCCCTGAGCTTTCCATCGCCCCGGCATCCGCCCCGCCTTGGGGCCGTATACCGCAACGCAAAGGTGCTTCGCAATCACCGTGCCAAACCTGTAAGCCGCCCCTTTATACGGTTATAAAAGACTGCTTATCAATTATTTAAAGAAGATCCCGGATACCCCAGGCCAGCCCATCGCAACCCATCCAGAGCAACAATTATGTCGCCGCGTTTAGCCGTTGTTACATTCTTGTGTTGCCTTGGCGCGCTTTTCTCGGGTCGGTCTCAAGGCTCGGTCGGGGGCGGAACCCGGCCCTCCTGCAGCCTGAACCACGGGACCGTCACTTGGAGGGGCGGCTTTCAGGCCGCCCGCAAAAAACGTGTTCGACGCTCACCGGAATACCTGAAATACTCGCACGTCCATACGGCGGCAACCGGCATGGCCGTCAGGCTCAGGCATGGTGAACAGGAAAACGACACGCATCCCGATGACGGCGCGGCCGCGGCCGGGGCTCCGCCGGCGTTGCGCCGCGGCGCTCGTGCTCTGCGCCGGCCTCGCCGCCTGCACGAATAATCCCTACCGCCCCGGCGAAACCGCCGAACCCGCCCTCTTCGCGGCGTTCAGCACACCGCCCACGAAGCTGGATCCCACCAGCGCCTACTACGTGCACGAGGGACAGATCATCGACCAGATCTACGAACCGCCCTTCACCTATCACTATCTCAAGCGGCCCTACGAGGTGATCCCCCTGACCGCCGAGGCCGTGCCGCAGCCGGTCTACTATGACGGGAACGGCCGTCGCATCGCCGATCCCGATCCGCCGTCCGACGCCGTCGCCCGGGCCGAATACACCATCCGGATCAAGCCCGGCATCCGCTACCAGGACCACCCCTGCTTTGCCGCCGGCCCCGACGGGCAGCCGCTTTATGCCGGCGTCCCGCTTGACGCCGTCGAAGCCTACGAGTCCCCCAACGATTTTCCGCACCGGGCCACCCGCGCCCTGCGCGCCGAGGATTACGCCCTCCAGATCCGGCGCCTCGCCGATCCGCGCCTGGCCTCGCCCGTGTTCAGCACGCTGTCCGCCTATATCGACGGCCTGCGCGAACTGAGCGACGCCTATGCCGGCATGCTCGAAGCCGAACGCGCCCGGCGCCGGGCCGCCGCCGGACCGGCCTACAACCGCCAGCGCGACGAACGCGAAAACCCCATCCGCCTGGATTACTTCGCGCCCGATTTCCCCGGTGTCACGGTGCACGACGCGCTGACCTTTACGCTCGCGCTCAAACGCAAATACCCCCAGATCCGCTACTGGCTCTGCATGCACTTTTTCGCGCCCGTCCCGCCGGAAGCCGTCGCGTTCTATACCCAACCCGCCATGATCGAGAAGCAGTTCAGCCTCAACCGCTGGCCCGTGGGCACCGGCCCGTATTTTCTGAAGATCTTCCGCCCCAACGAAACGATCGTGCTCGAACGCAACCCGAACTATCATCCCGACGCCTATCCCGCCGACGGCATGCCGGAGGACCGGGCCGCGGGCCTGCTCGACGACGCCGGCCGTCGCGTCCCCTTCATTCACCGCCAGGTCATGCACCTGGAAAAGGAAGCCGTCCCCGCCTGGAACAAGTTCCTGCAAGGCTACCTCGACGCCTCGGGCGTCTCCGTGGACGTGTTCGACCAGGCGATCCAGATCCAGATGACCGGCGAACCGACCCTCTCCCCCTCGATGGAATCCAAAGGCATCCGCCTGATTACGGATATCGATACGACGCTCTGGTACACGGCCTTCAACATGCTGGACGACGTCGTGGGCGGGTATGCGCCCGAACAGCGCAAACTCCGCCGCGCCGTCTCCATCGCGCTCGATTACAACGAGTTCCTGGATATCTTTCTGAACGGGCGCGGGGTCCTTGCCCAGGGCCCCCTCCCGCCGGGCATTTTCGGCCACCGCCCGGGTCCGGAAGGCACCAACCCCTA
Organism: Lentisphaerota bacterium; assembly: GCA_016929365.1. Lineage (GTDB taxonomy): Bacteria > Verrucomicrobiota > Kiritimatiellia > UBA8416 > JAFGIZ01 > JAFGIZ01. The sequence goes on along the minus strand of JAFGIZ010000239.1, from coordinate 15,470 downwards.
CGTCGACACCTGGGATCCCGTGCGCGAACGGCACGCGCGCCGGCCCCTCTCCGAGGCCCGCCGGCTCATGGCCGAAGCCGGCTACCCCGAAGGCCGCACGCCCGGCGGAGAGCCGCTCACCCTCTACTACGATCACGCGCAGGGCGGCGATACGTTCTTCCGCTCATACTTCGAGTGGGTGCGGGGCCGCCTCGATACGCTGGGCATCCGCCTGCGCGAACGCGCCACCGACCTCAGCCGCTACCGCCAGAAACGCGACCAGGGCAACTGGCAGATCTCCAGCGGCGGCTGGCTGGCCGACTATCCCGATCCCGAAAACTTCCTCTTCCTGTTCTACGGCCCCAACGGCAAAGTGGCCCACGGCGGCCCCAACATGGTGAATTACGTCAACCCGGAATACGACGCCCTGTTCGAACGCATGGAAAGCATGCGCAACACGCCCGAGCGCCAGGCCCTGATCGACGCGATGCTCGACATCCTCCGCCGCGACGCCCCCGCCGTCTGGCAATACCATCCGGTGTCATACATTCTCGCCCACCCGTGGCTGCACAACGTCAAGCCGCACAACATGTCCTACAACACGATCAAGTACCGGCGCGTCGACCCGGATTTGCGCGTGCGCCAACAACGCGCCTGGAACCGCCCGGTCTGGTGGCCGCTTGCCGCGCTCGCCGCACTGCTCGTGCTCAGCACGGTCCCCGCCGCCGTCACGCTCTACCGGAGGAACCGATGCTCGCCTACCTGATCCGCCGCGTCGCCTACGCCGTGCCGATCCTCTTCGGCGTCAACCTCCTGATCTTCCTGCTGTTTTTCTTCGTGCAGAGCCCCGACGACATGGCGGAAACGTTCCTGGGCGAGAAACGCGTGACGGAGGAAATGAAGGAAAACTGGAAACGGGAGCACGGCTACCACCTTCCTCGCCTGCTCAATACCGTCGAGCCGTTTCCCGCCGTGTTCACGCAAACGATCTTCTGGCAGAAAAGCGTCCCGCTCTTCGCGTTCCGCTTCGGCAAGTCGGACATGGACGGCAGCCGGATCGGGGCCGAGCTCAAACGCCGGATCCCGTACTCGCTGTGCCTCACCGTCCCGATCTTCTGCATCAGCCTGCTGCTCTACCTCTTCTTCGCCATGATCGTCGCCTTCTACCGGGCCACTTATCTGGACACCTGGGCGCTCGTGGTCTGCGTGATCCTGATGTCCATCTCTTCGATGTTCTACATTCTCGGCGGGCAATACCTCGTCGCCATCCACCTCAAGCTGGCCCCCGTCTCCGGGTTCGACCGGAACCTCCTCTACGCGGTCAAGTTCCTCGTCCTGCCCGTCCTGATCGGCATCGTCGCCAATATCGGCAGCGGGGTGCGCTACTACCGCACGATCTTTCTCGAGGAAATCAACAAGGACTACATCCGGACCGCGCGCGCCAAGGGCCTCGGCGAAGGCACGGTGCTCTTCAAGCACGCTCTCAAAAACGCCATGTTTCCCATCCTCACCAACGTCGTGGTCAGCATCCCCTTCCTCATCATGGGCATGCTGCTGCTCGAAAACTTCTTCGGCATCCCCGGTCTCGGCAGCTACACGATCGACGCTATTCACAAGCAGGATTTCGCCGTCGTGCGCGCCATGGTGTTTCTCGGTTCGTTCCTGTACGTCGCGGGCCTGATCCTCGTGGACGTGAGCTACACCCTGGTGGACCCGCGCGTGCGATTAACGTGAAAGCAGGGACAACATGTTGACCAACTGGTACGTGCAGGACGTCCTCGTGGCGGCGCTGCTCCTGCTGCTCTTCGGCGCGGGCCGGGCGCTGGCCCGGCGCGAGTACTGGCGCGCGGCGTTGCGGCAGGTCTTCCGGCGCCGTCTCGTGCGCGGCGCCTTCGCCGTGCTCTGCGTCTATACCGTTATCGCCCTGCTGGACAGCGTCGGCTGGCATCCGCCCCTGCGCGACCCCGACGGAACCCTGCGCCGCCAGCCCGAAACCCGGCGCATCATGACCGATCCCGACGGCCTGAGCGTGCTCGACGCGCTCCTCACCCCCCTCCGCGAAGCGCGCGAGAAAACCTACAGCGCGCCCCTTGCCGTCCGCCAGTTTACCCGGGAAACCCGCGTGGACGCGGAGGGCCGCATCGTCCGCGACCATCCGCCCCTGCGCTACCCGCGCCGCCACTTGCTCGGCACCGACCGCGTCGGCCACGACGTGCTCTATCTCGCCCTCAAGGGTATCCGCACCGGCATGATCATCGGCGCCTTCACCACGCTGCTCGTGATTCCCCTGGCCCTGTTCTTCGGCGTTGCGGCGGGCTACCTCGGCGGCTGGATCGACGACGTCATCCAGTACGTCTATACCGTGCTGGCCTCCATTCCCGCCGTCCTGCTCATCGCCGCTTTCATGGTCATCTTCGGCCAGGGCCTGCCCCAGCTCTGCGTCATCCTGGGCGTCACGTCCTGGACCGGGCTGTGCCGCGTGCTGCGCGGCGAAACGATGAAGCTGCGCGAACAGGAATTCGTGCAGGCCGCCGAGGCCACCGGCGTGTCCCGCGCACGGATCATGCACCGGCACATCGTGCCCAACGTGATGCACGTCGTGCTCATCACCGCCGTGCTCAGCTTCTCCGGGCGCGTCCTGGCCGAGGCGGTCCTCACCTACATCGGGATCGGCGTCGGCATCGACACGATTTCGTGGGGCGTCATGATCAACGACGCGCTCCGCGAGCTGGCCCGCTCCCCGGTCATCTGGTGGAAAGTCGCCGCCGCGCTGATCTTCATGGTGGGCCTCGTGCTGCCGGCCAATATCTTCGGCGACGCGCTGCGGGACGCGCTGGACCCGCGCCTGCGGATGGAGTGACCGAATGCGGGTGCGGCACGAAAAGAGGAGCGACGGAGTTATGGACGCGCCGGTTCTCGAGATAGCGTCGCTGCGGACGCATTTCCGCACGCCCGCGGGCCTGGCCCGGGCCGTCGACGGCGTTTCCTTCTCCGTCGACCCCGGCGAGACCTACGCGTTGGTCGGCGAATCGGGCTGCGGTAAATCCGTGACCGCGCTCTCCGTCATGCGCCTCGTGCCCGTGCCCGCCGGCTTTATCGCGGGGGGGTCCGTCCGCCTGCGGGGCCGCGAGCTCACCGCCCTGCCGCCCGTCGCCATGCGCGCGATCCGCGGCAACGACGTATCCATGATCTTTCAGGAACCCATGACCGCGCTGAACCCGGTTTTCACCGTCGGCAACCAGATCGACGAAACCCTTCGCGTGCACCGCCGCCTGTCCCGCGCCGAACGGCGCCGCGAGTCGGTCGACATGCTGCGGCGCGTGGGCATCCCCGACCCCGCCGCCCGCTATCACGAATACCCCCACCAGATGTCCGGCGGCATGCGGCAACGCGTCATGATCGCCATGGCGCTGGCCTGCCGGCCCGCTTTGCTGATCGCCGACGAGCCGACCACCGCCCTGGACGTGACCATCCAGTCGCAGATTCTCGAGCTGATCCGCGAACTCAGGCGCGCGTTCCGGACGGCCGTCCTGCTGATCACCCACGACATGGCCGTCGTCAGCGAAAACGCCGACCGCGTCGGCGTCATGTACGCCGGACGCGTGGTCGAAGAAGCCCCCCGCCACGCGCTTTTCGCGCAGCCGGCGCACCCCTATACCCGGCTGCTCATGCAGGCGCTGCCGTCCCGCGGCGAGCCCGGCCGGCCGCTGACCACCATCCCCGGCCGGGTGCCGCCCCTCACCGAACTGCCCGCCGGGTGCCGCTTTCATACCCGCTGCCCCTACGTGATGGAGCGCTGCCGCCGCGACACGCCCCCGCCCTACGCGGCCGGCAACGGGCATACGGCGGAGTGCTTTCTTCTGGACCCGTCCGCGCCCGCGGTTTCGGTCTCCGAACCCGCGCCCGCCGCCGCGCCGGCCGCCGTGCGGCCCGAACCGCCCCGCGCCGCCGAGCCGGCCCCCACGCTGTCGGTCCGCTCGTTGACCATGCATTTCCCCATCCGGCGCGGCCTGCTCAAGCGGACCGTCGGCGCCGTCCGCGCCGTGGACGGGATCGATCTGACCCTCGCGTCGTCCGAAACCCTTGCCCTCGTCGGCGAATCCGGTTGCGGTAAAACGACCGTCGGCAAATGTATCGTACGGCTCCTTACACCCACCGCCGGGTCCATCCGCCTCCTCGGGCAACCGGTCACCGGCGCCGACCGCGCCGCCCTAAAACCCCTGCGGCGCCGTATGCAGATGATCTTCCAGGATCCGTTTTCCAGCCTGAATCCGCGCCGCCGCATCGGGGAAATCATCGCCGAAGGCATGGAAACGCACGGCATCGGTTCCGGCCCGGCCGACCGCATCGGCCGGATACGCGAGCTGCTGCCCCGCGTGGGCCTCGATCCCGCCATGCTCGCCCGCTACCCGCACGAATTCTCCGGCGGCCAGCGGCAGCGTATCGGGCTCGCCCGCGCCCTGGCGCTCGATCCGGCGCTGATTATCTGCGACGAAGCCACCAGCTCGCTCGACGTCTCCGTCCAGGCCCAGATCCTGAACCTCCTTAAACGCCTGCAGGCCGAACTGGGACCCGCCTACCTCTTTATCTCCCACGATCTCAGCGTCGTTCGCTATATCGCCGACCGGATCGCCGTGATGTACCTCGGCCGCATCGTCGAAACCGGCGCCGCACGGGAAATCATCGCGCATCCCGTGCATCCCTATACCCGCGCCCTGATCGCCGCGGTGCCGCAGATCGACGGCCGCGGCCGGCAGCGCCTCGTCCTGCCCGGCGACGTGCCTTCGCCCGCCAACCCGCCGCCAGGCTGCCGCTTCCATCCCCGCTGCCCCTACGCGGTCGACGCCTGCCGCACACTCGATCCCTCGCTGGAACCGCCCCGCGCCGACCCGCGGCGCCGCGTGGCCTGCCTGCGCAAGGACGCGCTCCCGTTGCTAACGCCCGGCCGCGCGACCCCGGCTTGACGCCATCTTGACCTTGCCTTGCCCGGGGCCCTCGGGCAAGATAACAGACGCATCATGCAAGCCGAAACCGATACCCTGGCCCCCGGCACGGACCGGCGGTTTTTCCGCCCGATAGACTGGAGCGCCTTCTGGACCGCCTGTCTCGCCGCCTTCGCGGTCTATTTCTATACCCTGGCGCCCACGGTAACCCTCGAGGATTCCGGCGAACTGGCCGTTGCCGGCGATTACATGGGCGTCCCGCATCCCCCCGGTTACCCTATCTGGTCGCTGCTCGCCTGGGTTTTCGCCCGCCTCTTCAGCTTCGTCACCTTTCGCGGCCAGCCCAACCCCGGCTGGAGTATCGCCCTCTTTTCCGCCGTCTTCGGGGCGCTGGCCACGGGGGTCAGCGCCATGCTGATCTGCCGGTCCGGCTCGGATATCCTGCGCCGCTCGCGCGACGTCGGCAGCCACACGGACCGGCGCACCGACAACCTGATCTGCTGGGTCGGCGGCGTCGCCGCCAGCCTCGTCTTCGCGTTCAGCCCCGTCATGTGGTCGCAGGCGGTCATTGTCGAGGTCTACGCCCTCAACGCGTTCTTCCTGGTCCTGATCTTTCTGCTGGTCTATATGTGGATCTGCCGGCCGTCCGACCGAATCCTTTTCGTCACCGCCTTTGTCTTCGGGCTGGGGCTGACCAATTACCAGGTCCTGTTGCTCGCCGCCCTGGCGCTTGTCGTCGCCCTGATTGTCCGCGACCTGGATCTCTTCCGCGACTTCGCCGTAACCGGCGCGCCGTTCGTTATCGTCCTGGCCCTGATCCAGCGCGGGGTGCTGCCCGCCATCGACCATCCCACGCATCCGACGTGTTTCGTGTATCTCTTTCTCAATTTCCTGACCCTGGGCCTCGCGTTCTGCTTCCTGCCGCGCGGCCGGACCGTGGCAATCAGCCTGCTGCTCGTCGAGCTCGGCATTGCCTTCTATGCCTACATGCCGATCGTCTCGGACCTGCGCAACCCCCCCATGAACTGGGGCTATCCCCGCACCTGGGAGGGCTTCCAACACGCCATTACCCGCGGCCAGTATGAACGCATTGAGCCCACCGACGTCTTCTCCATGCACTTCATCCACCAGGTCGGCTTCTACCTGACCGACCTGCGGCGGCAATTTTACCTTCCCATCGCGCTGCTGGGCTTCCTGCCCTTCACGACCTGGCGCATCCGCTTCGGCGAACGCCGGATCAACGCGCTCAGCATCGCCATCAGCCTCTGCGTGCTGGCCTCGCTGGTGGCAACGCTGGAGAAACTGTTCCTCCCCGCCGCCCTGCGCGCGGCCATGCCCCTGGATAAAATCCTGGTGCTGGGCGTCATCGTTCTCCTCGTTATCGGCGGCCTGACCCTCCTGATCGCCCAGACCCGGGAACTCATTCTCAAGTTCCGGGGCCGCCTGCCGGCGACCCCCTCCCAGCGCGGCGCGATCGGCGTCGTCCTGGCAGGCGGCATCCTGCTCTATCTCTTCTACGTTAAGATGCTCATCGTCAAGATCGCCGAGATCACGGCCCCCCTCCGCGAGGCGGGCGGCGCGTTGCCCAGCGGCCGGCTCGGCGTCCTGTTTCTGCAGGCGGTAAGTCTTGTCCTCATGGTAGTCGGCCCCCCGCTGCTGGTCTGGCTGCTCGTGCGCCTCATGCGGGGGCCCGCCCGCCTCGAAATGACCATCGACGACCGGTCCCAGAAATGGGTCACCGCCACGCTCTTCGGCTTTCTGACGATGAGCGTCGTTTTGATCGCCCTGGCCAACTTCAAACTCGATATCCAGGACACCTTCATCCAGCGCGTCAAACTGATCTCCTCCCACGCCCTGTACGCCTTCTGGATGGGCTACGGGCTGATTTTCGGCCTCGCCTTCCTCGACACGCTCTTCCGCGGCAACCGGCTGGTCAAGTGGCTCGGCCTGGGCGGCGCCCTCGTGCTGTTGCCCCTCGCCCCCCTCGCCAAGAACGCGTTCGATCAGCAGCTCATCAAGGAATACGGCGGCGCCGAACAGAACGGCCACGATTTCGGCTGGCAGTTCGGCAACTACCAGCTGCGCGGCGCGGACGCGATCAGCGAAGAACTCGCGCCCGACGAAGAACCCCTGCCCAATCCCGGGTTTCCCCCGGCGATGACGCCCGACGCTATCTTCTTCGGCGGCACCGACCCGGGCCGTTTCGTGCCCACCTACATGATCTACTCGGCGCGCGTGCGTGAAGACGTCTACCTGATCACGCAGAACGCGCTGGCCGACAACACGTACATGGCGGTGATGCGCGATCTCTACGGCGACCGCATCTGGATCCCCGCCCAGCCGGACAGCGCGCGCGCCTTTCAGCAGTACGTGGACGACCTCAAGGCCGGCCGCGCCCCGAAAAACGCCGACGTCAACATCGAGAACGGCCGCGTGCAGGTCAGCGGCGCGCTGGGCGTCATGGAGATCAACGGCATCCTGTGCCGGATGATCTTCGACAAGAACAACTACCGGCACGATTTCTACGTCGAGGAGAGCTACGTCATCCGCTGGATGTATCCTTACCTGACCCCCCACGGGCTGATCATGAAGATCAACCGCAACCCCGCGGATCTGACCCGTGACACGGTGCGCGACGACCAGGACTTCTGGGACTGGTACAGCCGCCGCCTTAACGCCGACTGGCGCTTCCGCCGGGACGTCGTGGCACGCAAGTCTTTTTCCAAGCTCCGTTCCGCCATCGGCGGCCTGTACGCCAGCCGCGGGATGTTCGACCACGCGGAACAGGCCTTTCAACAGGCCCGCCTGCTTTATCACCTCAGCCCGGAAGCCAATTTCCGGCTCTGCCAGGAAGTCCTGGTGCGCCAGAGCCGCTTCACCGACGCGGCGCGCATCATGGCCGAGTTCGAGGCCGAAGACCCCGGCAATGCCAAGGCCGGCGACTTTCTGCGGCAGCTCCGCGCCCTCCAGGACGTGTCGCGCACGATCGACACGCTCGAGGCGCGCATGCAGGAAGGCAAGCTCGACATGAACGAGGCCCTGCGGCTTCTGGATCTTTATACCGACGCCGGCCAGGTCCCCAAGTTCAATGCGCTGGCCGGCAGCCTGCTGGCGCAAACGAACCTGCCCCCCATCTACCAGTTCCGTCTCGCGCAGTTGTACCACAGCGTGAACGAAAGGGATAAGATGGTGCGCGCACTCGATCTCTGCGCCGACCGTATCCCGTCCGAGGCGCCGCCCCAGGTGCTGCTCGATATCGCCCGGCTCTACGCCTCGGCCCGCGAAACCGCCAAGATGAAGACCCCGCTGGTAAAGTACCTCGAACGCCGGCCGCAGGACTGGAAAGCCTGGCTGGACCTGGCAACGGTTCAGCTCAGCCTGAAGCAGACCAACGAGGCCGGCCGCGCCGTGGAACAGGCCGTCCGCGTGGGCGGCAACCAAGCACTCTCCACGATCCGCCAGAACCCCCACCTCTCCAGGGTGCACCAGCGCGCCCTGTCGCGGACCCGCAATCTTATCGGGATTCCGTAACCGGTCCCGGCCGCGCACGGCCCAGCGTGTAAACCAGCACCGACAACGCGTACAGCGCCGCCGTCTCGACGCGCAGGGTCAGCGCACCGAAATTCACGGGCACGGCGCCCGCCCGCGCCGCGGCCGCGTATTCGCCGGGCGCCAGGTCGCCTTCCGGGCCGATCATGACCCCCGCCGCCCCGGCGGTCCCGGACGGCAGGCGGCCCAATACATCCCGGAAGGGGACGGCCTGCGCCTGTAGAGATCCGACAAGGAACAGGTCCAGCGGCCCCAGCCCGGCCAGCGCCTCCGGCAGGTCGCGAATGGGCTCCAGCCGCGGCAGCCACGGATTGCCGGACTGCGTCACGGCCTGCCGCATCAGACGCCGCCAGCGCGTTTCCCGGCGCATGCGCTCGCCCGCGTTCAAACGCACCACCGTGCGCGCCGTCACGACCGGCACGATCCGGGCCGCACCCAGCTCGACGGCTTTTTCGAGGATCCACTCCATGCGCCGGCCCTTCGGCAGGGCCTGGATAAGCGTCACGTCGCACGCACGCGGAACCTGCTCCGGCGCTTCCGCATACGGCAGCCGCAGCCCGTCCTCCCGTTCGCGCCCGGAGGCGTCCTCCGGCACATTCGCCGCGACGCGCCGGCCGGCGCCGTCCAACACCTCGACCCGCTCTCCGGGCCGCGCCCGCAGCACGCGCAAAAGGTGATGGGTCTCGCCGGTCGACAAGCCGACACCGCGCTCGTCCCAGCGCTCCGGTTCCGCAAAACATCGGTTCATGGCGCGTTACCCGCCGGCGGCGCAGGAAAGCGGAGCCGGCCGCCCGCCCTATTTGCCCAACGCCTGCTTGCGTTCGAAAAACTGTTCGACCTGCTTCTCAAAGCGGCGCCGCGTCGGAAAATTCGAAGCGCTCCAGCTTTCGCCCAGCGCTTCCAGGAGCTCTTTCTGACGGGAGCTCAGGCGGCTCGGAACTTCGGCCACGATCCGCACGTGCAGGTCGCCCCGGCCGCGCCCTTCCACGTTCGGCATGCCTTTGCCGCGCAACCGGAACACCTTTCCCGTTTCCGTGCCGGGCGCCAGCTTGAGCTTCGCGTAACCGTCAATGGTCGGCACCTGGATCTGCTCGCCCAGCGCCGCCTCCGTAAAGGAAACCGGCACGTCGCACATCAGGTCGTCCCCGTCCCGCCGGAACAAGGCATGCCGGCGCACGTGCATCACGACGTACAGGTCGCCCGCCGGCCCGCCCTGTATGCCGCCTTCGCCCTTGCCTGCCAGGCGCAGGCGCGACCCCGTTTCCACCCCTTTCGGAATCCGCAAAGTCAGCCGGCGGCGCGACTTGACCCGGCCCGACCCGCCGCAGGTCTTGCACGGATTCGTGATCACCGAACCCGTGCCGTTGCAAACCGGGCAGGTCTGGCGTACCTGGAAAAAACCGCCGCCCGAGATCACCGCGCCGCGGCCGCCGCAATGGCGGCACGTTTCGCGGCCCTTGCTGCCCGCCACGCCCGTGCCCTTGCAGGCGCCGCATTCCTCCGACATCGGCAGCGTGATCTCGCGCTCCGAACCGAACGCCGCTTCTTCCAGGTCGATCTCCAGGTCGAAGCGCAGGTCCGCCCCGCGCGTCGGTCCGCGCCGCGGCCGCCGCCGCGCGCCGCCCCCGCCCCCGAAAAACTCGTCAAAAAACCCGCCGCCTTCGCCGAAAATCGAACCGAGGATGTCCTGCAGGTCCGCGCTGTGCGTGAAGTCCCGGGAAAAATCGAACCCGCCGGGACCGAACGCGGACTTCATGCCCTCGTGCCCGAACCGATCGTACTGCTCGCGCTTGCGGGGATCGCTCAGCACCTCGTATGCCTCGGACACCTGCTTGAACATGTCCTCGGCTTCCTTGTCGTTCGGATTGCGGTCCGGATGATACTTCATGGCCATCTTGCGATAGGCCTTCTTGATCTCCTCCGCCGTCGCCGACCGGCTCACGCCCAGCAGTTCGTAGTAATCCCGTTTCGCCACCACCCGCTACTCCTTCTCCCCGGCCCCGTCCGCGCTCCCGCCGCCGCCGGAACCCGCGGTCTCCATCTCGCCGCGCCCGCTCGAAACCGCGGCCTGCGCCGGCCGCAGCAGTTTCTCGCCCAGCTTGTAGCCGCGGCGCACCTGCGCCACGACCTCGTTCTCCGGAACGTGCTCCGACGGAATGTGCGAAATCGCCTCGTGCAGGTGCGGATCGAACGGCTGCCCCTCCGCGTCGACCGGCGTCAGGCCGAACTTCCGCAAGGCGGCCAGCATCTGCTCCCAGACCAGCCGGAACCCCTCGATCAACGACGGATCGGCGTCATGCTTCTCCGCCGCTTCCAGCGCCAGCTCCATGTGATCCAAAACCGGCAGCAACTCGAGCATGATGTCCTCGTTCGCCCGGCGGTACAGTCCATGCTTCTCGCGCTGCATGCGCGACCGGAAATTCTCGAAATCCGCCCGCAGGCGCAGGTAGCGGTCGTTCAACGCGTCCAGCTCCGTCCCGGTCTCTGGCGGCGCCTCCACAACATCCGCTGCGGCCGGTTCCGCCGTTTCGGCGGCGTCCTCCCCGCCCGGCTCGGCGTCCGGTGCGGGAGCCGGCTCCACCGCCGGGTCCGGCGCCTCGTCGGACCGCGCTTTCGCCTTCTTTTCGTCCCGTCTGCGCTGCTTTTTCTTCGTCGTCATAACCGCGATGTATACCACCAACCGGGCCGCCGCTTCAACCCTCGACTTTTCCCCGCTCAATCCGTACCCTCCCTGCCGGTGAACGTCTGCGTCGATATCCAATCCGCCGTGACACGGCCGGCCGGGGTAGGCCGCTATACGCGGCAGCTCGTCCGGCACCTCGCGCCGCAGGCCGGCGCCGATACGCTCACCCTCTCTTACTTCGATTTCAAGCGGCGCGGCCTGCCCTTTCCGGTCGAGGGCGCCGATACGCGCGACGTTCGCTGGATGCCGGGCCGCGCGGCGCAGGGCCTGTGGAAATACGCGGGGTTCCCGTCGTATCACCGCTTCGCCGGGCCCGCCGATGTGTACCATTTTCCGAACTTCATCCTCCCGCCGCTCAAGCGCGGGCGCACGGCCGTGACAATCCACGACCTGGCCTTCCTCCGCCACCCGGACTCGGTCGAAAACCGCAACCTTCGCTACCTGCGCACCCATATCGGCGATACGGTCCGCCGCGCCGACGCCGTCATTACCGTCTCCCGCTTTACCGCCGACGAAGTGATCGCCCTGCTGGGCGTCCCGCATGACCGCGTCTTCCCGATCCATCACGGCATCGCCGCCGATTTCACCGCGCCGCCCCCGGCACGCACCCGCGCCGTGCTCGAAGCCCTCAACATCGACCGGCCCTACCTGCTCAGCGTCGGCACCATCGAGCCGCGCAAGAACTACCCCTTTCTGATCGACGTGTTCGAAGCGCTGACCGACTTCGACGGCCTGCTGGTCATCGCCGGCGGCGACGGCTGGAAGACCGGCCCCATCCTCGAGCGTATCCGGCGCTCGCCGCGCGCCGCCGCGATCCGCCGGCTGCGCTACGTGGAGGACGAGGCGCTGCCCGCGCTTTATGCCGGCGCCCGCCTTCTGCTCCAGACCTCGTTTTACGAAGGCTTCGGGTTTCCGCCGCTGGAAGCGATGGCCTGCGGGACGCCCGTTCTGTCGTCGGCCGGCGGCTCGCTGTCCGAAGTCCTGGGCGACAGCGCCCGCATCCTCGCCGCCTTCGACGCCGCCGCCTGGGCCGGCGCCGCGCGCGCGTTGCTGCGCGATGACGCCGAACGCGCCGGGCGCATCGAGGCCGGACGGCGCCACGCCGCCTCGTTCCGCTGGGAGAACACCGCATGCCGCACCTGGGAGGTCTACCGCGCACTATGAAAGTCGGCATCGACGCTCGCTGGATTTTTCCGCAGATATCCGGGATCGGCGCCTATACCCGCTCCCTCCTCCGCGCGCTCGTCCGCCGCGCGCCGGACATCGAGTTCGTCGTCTTCTTCGACAACGAACATGTCCTGCAGCGCACAACGCAGCGAGCCGGACTCAACGAAGTGTCCAACGTGACGCTCCGCATGCTGCCCTACGGCGTCTTTTCTCTCCAGGGCCAGGGCCGGCTGCCCCCGGCGCTGCGCCGGGAAGGCCTCGACGTGTACCATACCCCGAATTACCTCGTGCCCTTTCTCGCCTTCCCGCGGCACCGCCCCGGAAAGATCCGCTGCGTCGCGACCATCCACGACGTGATTCCCCTCGTCATGCCCGACCACGCCCCGAAAGCGAAGAAAACCCGGATTCTCCCGCTGTTCCGGGGCATCATGCAGGAAGTCGGCGCCCGCGCCGACGCCGTCATCACCGTCAGCGAAACCTCCCGCCGGGACGTCATCCGCCACCTTCGCATCCGGCCGCAGGCCGAAGCCAAGGTACGCGTCGTCTATAACGGCGTGGGCGAAGCCTTCCGGCAGCCGGCCGACGGCCGGATGTTCAAAGCGAACGGGCCGCGCACGCTGCTCTACGTGGGACGCGCCGATCCCTATAAGAACCTCCCGACCCTCGTCACCGCCCTCGCCCGCGTGCGGGATACGCTGCCCTTCCCCGTCAACCTCACCGTCGCCGGTTCGCCCGATCCCCGCTACCCGGAAGCCGCGCGCCTCGCCCGCGAACTGGGCGTTCACGAACGCGTCAAATGGACCGGATACCTGCCCGAAGAAGATCTTGTGCATTACTACCAGCAGGCCGACCTGCTCGTCCACCCGTCGCGCTACGAAGGCTTCGGCCTGCAGATCCTCGAGGCCATGGCCTGCGGCCTGCCCGTAGTCAGCAGTAACGCCGCCTCGCTGCCCGAGGTGGCGGGCGACGCGGCGCTGCTGGTCGACCCCGACGACGTGGATGCCTACGCCGACCGCATCCGCCGCGTGCTGACCGAGCCCGATCTCTGGAACAGCCTTTCCCGGAAAGGCCTCGACCGCGCCGCACAGTTCACCTGGCAGCGCGCCGCCGACGAAACCCTCGCCGTCTATAACAGCCTGTGAATGCCGCCTCCCTGCCTTCGGCCGAACGCCCCTACTACGCGCGCCACCGGCGCCGCTATGCCGAGACGCTCCGCCTCCTGCCGCCGCCCGCGCCCGGCGCGGCCCTTCTCGACGTGGGCATCATGCCCGGGCACCTCGCCCTCCAGGCGCGCGACGCCGGTTACGCGGTCACCGGCCTGAGCAACCTCGCGCCGCCCGCGGCGTTTCGCGAGCGCATGGAACGCGCGGACATCCGCGTCGCCCGCGCGGATATCGAAACGGACCCGTTTCCCTTTCCCGACGACGCCTTCGACACCGTGCTGTTCTGCGAGGTGCTCGAGCACTGCTACCGCGATCCGTTCGCCGCACTGGAGGAAATCTTCCGCGTACTGAAACCCGGCGGTGTGCTGATCCTGACGACCCCCAACCTGGCCGACGCCGGCAAGATCGCGGCCCTCCTGCGCGGCCGTTCCCTCCACCGCCCGCTGGATGCCCCGCTCGAGATCCTCTTTCCCCCGCGTCTCTCGTATACCCACTTTCGCGAGTATACGGCGCGCGAACTGCGCAGCCTGCTGGAAACGCAGACGCGCCGGCGTTACCGGTTCCGCGTCGAACGGCGGGTCTACAGCAGCTGCTGGCTGCCCGGCCCGCACACGCTGCTTCGCAAACTGCCCCGGGTCGACCGGTTTGCCGGCGCGGCCGCGCTCCGGCTGGCGGCCGGGATCATCCCGCCTTTCCGTCCCGCGCTCATGCTCCGCGCCCGTAAACCCGATCCGGCCGCATGGATCGCACCCGACACCTGGCGGGAGCTGCACGGCTTCGAAGACCTCGAACACGACGCGGCGCCGCCCGACGGCTCGCGCCGCGCGCTGCCGTACCCGTTCCGCTGGACACACGGCTCCGCCGCCCTGACGCTCCCGAATCCGCTGCCCGGCCGGCTCGGCCGGCTCCGCCTGCTCGCGGGCGTACTCGGACCCGACGAGCTGCCCGCCCGCACCGGCACCGTCGCGTTGGGCGACCCGGCCGCCGCGCCGGACGGCCCCGCCGCCCGAACGCCGCTCACCCTGCCGCCCGGCCGCGAATTCACCTGCCTGACCCTGACCGTTCCGCCCGCCTTGCGCAATGCGGCCGCGCTGCGCCTGACGCTCGATACAGCGCCCTGGCAACCCCGCGCTTTCGGCTTTCCCGACGACCGCGAACTCGGCATCATGCTCGCCTGGACACCCATCCTCGCCCTCGGAACCTGAAACCCGAAACCTGAAACCCGAAACCTGAACCCTCTTCCACAACACGATTCCCGGCCCGGCGCCCGCGTGGCCCTCGCCCACGACTGGCTCACGGGCATGCGCGGCGGCGAACGCGTCCTGGAACTGCTCTGCCGGCAGTATCCTGACGCCCCGCTGTATACGCTGATTCATAATCGCTCGGCGGTATCCGACCTTATCAACGCGCATTGTGTTCACACGTCTTTCCTGCAGTCCGTGCCCGGGATCATGGCGCATTATCGCCGTTACCTGCCGCTCTTTCCCGCCGCCGTCGCCCGCATGCCCGCCGCCGATGCAGACCTGCTGATCAGCACCAGCCATTGCGTCGCCAAGAGCCTGCGTGTCCGTCCGGGCGGGCGGCACGTCTGCTATTGCTTTACCCCCATGCGCTACGCCTGGACGTTTTACGAAGACTACTTCGGGCGCAATCCGCTCAAAGCCCTGTGCGTCAAACCCCTGCTCGCCGCGCTGCGCCGCTGGGACCGCCGCACCGCCGCCCGCGTGGACCATTTCGTGGCCATCAGCCGCCACGTCCGCGACCGTATCCGCCGCTTCTATGGCCGCGACGCCGACGTCGTCTATCCGCCGGTAAACACGGATCTCTGGACACCGGGCCCCGATCCGGCGCAACACCAGGGATTCGATCTCGTCGTCTCCGCCCTGGTCCCCTACAAGCGCATCGACCTCGCCGTCCGCGCGTACACGGCCTCCGGCTATCCGTTGAAGATCGTCGGCAGCGGCAGCCTCTCCGCGCGGCTCCAGG
>JAFGIZ010000238.1 GCA_016929365.1 Lentisphaerota bacterium | reverse complement strand
GCGCCTACTACGTCGCTTTGGCCGCGGACCATATTGTCGCCCATCCCACGACGCTGACCGGCTCGATCGGGGTTCTCGTGCAGAGCATCAACGCGCGCGAGCTCGGGGAAAAGATCGGCGTCAGGGACGTCACCATCAAGTCCGGCCCCGATAAAGACATTCTCAATCCGCTCGGCGAGCTCACGCCCGCCCAGCGGACGATGCTCCAGAACATCGTGGACACCCTGCACGCCCGCTTCGTCACCCTGGTCGCCGAACGCCGCGGGCTGAACCCGGCCCGAGTACAGTCCCTCGCGGACGGGCGTATTATGACCGCCGAGCGCGCCGCATCCTTCGGGCTGATCGACGAAATCGGGTACTGGGAAGATGCCGTCCGGCGCACCGCCGAATTGCTCGAGGCGGACGAGATCAAGGTCTACCGGTACGAAGAGGAGTTCTCGCTTTCCGCTTTTCTGCGGGCCGCGCAACGCTGGAACCCCGAGGCCGCCCTGCGCCGCCTCGGCGGCACGCGCCTCCTGTACCATGGGATCCTCTGAAGCCCGGCCCCGTTGCAGTGCGGTATAACCCGTGCCGCCGAATCACCGCATAACAAAACCGCGGCCGTGAAGGCCGCGGTTTTGTTCACTTGAACCTTGCGGCAAGTGGGCCATTCGGCCAGTCCGGGGGTCAACTCACGCTTTATACTCTGTGTGGTTGCCTGTATCCGACCAACCTCAGGTCGCCGCCTTGAAAAGCACGGCGCATACCAAGGGGCCGGAAGGCGGCCGCCTTCACGAGATCTTCACACGGCCCTGACAACCGGGCCCGTCGTCTTGACAAAAGACGCGTCGCTGTCTCACGCCGGACATGCGACAGCCGAGACACGCGCGTATCAAATCTCGTAATCGGTGTATAACGCGTTTCTCACCGGACAGCCGCAGACGTAGGACATCAGGCCGAACCGGATCCGGTACGGACACGGCCGGATTCCGTCCGACTTGACAAACAGATACTTCTCGGAGATGAACCGCTCTACGGGGCACGCGGGCCGGCCGTCGCCGTTCAGGCATGCCAGGTTGTACGGACAGCGCGAAGCCGCCTCGCATATGGCTTGTGGAATATCGTACTGCATAACTCCCCCGCCTGACATCCCTCCCATCCTCAACCCCGTATCATACGCCACGCCGCGAAATCCGTCGCCTCAGGAAAATCCTGAAAATACTATAGGGGATTTCCCTATAGGCAGCCCCTTTGCCTCGGGCGCTGTTTGAGGCCCCGCCGGTCCGCAACCCCTCTTTTTTCCTTTACTTACCGCCGGAACGCCCTCAACACTTACATGGTAAATCAGCACACAGGAGGCACACCTATGCCGGAAGAACAAATCGGAACCGTTGAACACTTCTTCGACCACATCGGCGTTGCCGCCGTCCGATTGACCGGCGATCTGGCCGTCGGAGACACGATTCACGTCAAGGGGCACACGACCGATGTGAGTACGTCCGTGGACTCGATGCAGATCGAACATGAAACGGTGCAGAAGGCCGGAGCGGGCGACGCGGTCGGTATCCGCATCCCGGAAAAGGTCCGGCAGCACGACGCGGTGTTCAAGGTCACGGCGTAAGGGACTGCTGCTCAAATCGAGATCCCGACTTCGCTCGGGATGACAGCCTCACGGTAACGCCGTTCCCCAAGGAAATGTCATGCCGAGCGTGTCGAGACATCTCGTGGCAAGCACAAAAGGGGTTTGGGCAACACACCGGTAACGCCTTACCAGCCCAGGACGTACGCGAATACGAGCGGCGCGACAAGTGAAGCGTCGGATTCGATCACAAAGCGCGGCGTGTCGACGGCCAGCTTGCCCCACGTGATTTTCTCGTTGGGCACCGCGCCGGAATACGAGCCGTAGCTGGTCTTGGCCTCGCTGATCTGGCAGAAATAGGCCCACTTGCGTACGTTCTTGACGCGCAGGTCCTGTTCCAGCATCGGGACCACGCAGATCGGGAAGTCGCCCGAGATGCCGCCCCCGATCTGAAAAAACCCGATGCCATGCTCCGCCGACTCCCGGCGGTACCACTCGGCCAGCGCGGTCATGTACTCAATGCCGCCGCGCACCGCGGACGGCTCATCGGCCGACCGGCGCATGCACTGTGCGGCGTACATATTGCCCAGCGTGGAATCCTCCCATCCCGGCACGAAGAGCGGCAGGTTTTTGTCGCACGCCGCCAGGACCCAGCTGTCGCGGGGGTCGATCTGGTAAAACGGTTCCAGGGCGCCCTCCCGCAGAATCGCGTAGATATGCTCGTGCGGGAACAGGCGCCGGCCCGCCGACGCGGCACCCTTCCAGGAGGCGATCAACGGCCGCTCCACCCGCCGCATGGCCTCTTCTTCGGGAATGCACGTGTCCGTTACGCGGTTCATGTGCCGCTCCAGCAGCGCCTGCTCGTCCTCGGGCGTCAAATCCCGGTAGCCGGGCAGCCGTTCGTAATGCCGGTGCGCCACGAGGTTGAAGATGTCCTCTTCCAGGTTGGCCCCGGTACAGCAGACGGCATGCACCTTGTCCCGCCGGATCATCTCCGCCAGCGAGAGACCCAGCTCCGCCGTGCTCATGGCGCCGCCCAGCGTCACCAGCATCCGCCCGTTCCCCGACAGGTGCCGGCAGTACCCTTCCGCCGCCTCCCGCAAGGCGGCTGCATTAAAATGCCTGAAGTGGCGCTTGATGAAAGCGCTGACCGGCGGCTCGCCCGGCGTTTCCGTACGGTTCATGTGCATCACTCCCGTTTCTGCCCGGCAAACGTCGCCGCGCCTTATCCCTCGAAATACGTGTATCCCCGCAGCCCGGACTCGTAGGCCTCCATAATCCCGCGCCGCTCGGCCGGCGTAATCCGCTGCGCCCGCACCGCTGCTTCCGCCAGCCCGCGAAAACGGGCCGTCAACGTTTTGGGATCGTACTCCACGTAACTCAACACGTCGGACACCGAATCGCCCACGATTTCGCGGCTGTATTCCACCTCGCCGTCTTCGCCGATCCGCACGCCCACCACGTTCGTATCGCCGAACAGATTGTGCAGATCGCCGAGCGTTTCCTGGTATGCCCCCACCAGGAAGACCCCCAGCACGTACGGTTCTCCGTCCCGCACCGGGTGCAGCGGCAGCGTGCGCCGGCCGCCCTCCCCCCCGATAAAACGATCCAGCTTCCCGTCACAGTCGCACGTTACGTCCGCCAGGATCGCGTTGCGTGTCGGTTCTTCGTGCAACCGGTGCACGGGCATGACCGGAAACAGCTGCTCGATCGCCCAGGCATCCGGCAGCGACTGAAAAACGCTGAAATTGCCGTAGTATATATCGGCCATCGCCGTATCCAGCCCCTGCAGCTCAACGGGCGCGTCGTTCGCGTTCTCGATCAGCGATGCCAGGCGCCCCATGAGGTGCCAGAAAATCTGTTCCCCCAATGCGCGTTCCCGCAGGCCCAGGTCGCCGTGCAGAAACAGGGCCCGGATTTCGTCCCGGTAATACACGGCATCGTGGTAGCATTCCTGGGCGTTCCGGCGCGTCAGGACGCGGTCAACCTCGACCAGGCGCTCGAGCAGCTCCGGCGCCCCTTCCGGAAGCGCCGGCGGCATCCCGTGCGACGCCATGCGGCAGACATCCAGGATGTTGAAAAGCAGCACGGACGAATAGGCCACCAGCGCCCGTCCGGATTCGCTCATAATCGTCGGGTGAGGCACCCCGGCCTCGTCGCAGACGGCCATCACGGCCTCGATCAGGTCGGCGCAGTACTCGTCCATCCCGTAGTTGCTGCTGCTGATCGAATCCGTATGCGAACCGTCGTAATCGACGGCCAGCCCGCCGCCGACGTTCAGCAAGCCCATCCCCGCGCCCTCGCGCACCAGGTTCACATAAACGCGCATCGCCTCGGTGATCCCGGCCCGGATCGTGCGGATGTTCGTGATCTGCGAGCCGATGTGATAATGCAGCATGCGCAGGCAGTCCAGGCGGTCCCGCGCCCGCAGCGTCTCCACCACGTCCATGATCTGCGCCGTGTTCAGCCCGAACACGCTGCGGTCCCCGCCCGATTCGATCCAGCGTCCGCTGCCCCGCGCCGCCAGCCGCGCCCGCAGACCGATGCAGGGGCGCACCCCGATCCGCTCCGCCCGCTCCAGGATCACCGGCAACTCGCCCGGCGTTTCCAGCACGAGCACTGTTTGCAGGCCCATCTTCGTCGCGAACAGGGCGAGATCCATGAACTCCTCGTCCTTGTAGCCGTTGCAGACAATGTACGCCTCGGGGTCGCGCATGTACGCCAGCGCCGCGGCCAGTTCGGCCTTGCTGCCCGTTTCCAGGCCGTGGTGGTAACGCCGCCCGAAACTGGTGATCTCCTCCACGACCTGCTGCTGCTGGTTCACTTTGACCGGATAGAGCCCGCGGTAATTCCCGCGGTACTCCGCCTCGGCCATGGCTTTTTCGAAACTGCGGTTCAGCGACTCCACGCGCGCATCGAGAATATTTTCGAAGCGCAGCAGCACCGGCAGCTCCACGCCCCGTTCGCGCAACCCCTGCACGATGCCGTACAGGCTGCACGCGGCATCATGCGCCCCGCTGTGCAGCTGGACGACGACTTCACCCGTTTCGGAAACGGAAAACAGGCCGTTCGCCCACTTGTCCACTCCGTACAAGGCCGCCGCGTCCGCCGTCGTCCACTGCCGTTCCATGCCTGCCACGTTACACCGGAACCGCGCTTTCTTTCAAGACGCACTCCGCCGGCGTACGGGCGGACCGCCCGCCGCCCGCACGGCGTCTTCCGGAGCGCCGCTGTTGTCCACGCGGCGCACGTCGACGCCGCGCGCTTCGAGCACCGCCACGGCAACCTCCAGGCAGGCTGCGCCGCGCGCCAGGCGTGCGGTGCGCGCGGCCGGATTCAGGGCGGCCAGTTGAATCGGGTACCGGAAGGGCTCCGCCGGACGCGCCGCCATCCGCGCTTCGCACAGGTCCGGGGGCGTGCGCACCCAGACCAGGGCATCCGGGGCCGGGATCAGCTCCGCGTAACGCCGGATGGCCGCGTCCGGCACCGGCTCATCGACGTACCCGAACAGCGTAAACGCACGGTGCGCAAAACCCTCGTCGGCCGCGAGCAGCTCCGTATCCCGCAGGTACGCCGCCGCCAGCGCGTATTCCGTGAACGTGCAGAAGCAGGCGCCCAGGACGATGTCGGCGTCCCGGGCCGAAAGGTCCCGCTCCGCGACCGCGGCCGTGACCAGGGCCGCCAGCCCGGTATGGCCCGCTAGGAACCGCCGCAGGGCGCCGGCCGCGTAGTCGGTTCCCATGAAACGTTCCCACACGCAAGGCGGGAGGCGCTTCATGGCGTTCTTGAGCCGCCCGTCGTTGCGCCGCCGCAGGCAGCGCAGCATGGCCTCGCGCCGGCCCAGGACACCCGCCGGAGCGCCGCCTTGCGCCCGGCGCCAGGCGGCGATCACGCGGCTCTTGCCGGAACCCGGAATCCCGCAAAACTCGATGTGTGCTTTCATACTGTATACCCGTACCGCGCGCCCAGGTCCCGCACCGCCGCATGCAGGTCCGGCGGCAGCATGTCCAGCTCCAGCGCCGCCCCGGGCGGACCCAGCGAATGTACCGTCCGCGCCGTGCCCGCCAGGACCCGCTCCACGGCGTCCCGGCCGGCCGGCCGGCCGATCCGCACCAGCATGCGCGCCATGTGATCGGCGTCAACCGCTTCAATCCGGTAACGGGCGTAGTGCATCCCGGGCCGTTCCGCGCAACGCTCAATCATCCGGTTCCAGGCCACCCAGAACGCCGCAAGATACGCCGCCTGCCGCTCCAGGGGCAAGGCGGCAAAATCCGCCTCGCAGCGGCAGCCGCCGGGAACCGGGACATAGCGCGTCCGGAACGGAATGTAGGTGAGCCCCTTCTTCTGCCGCGAACGCAGGTACGCCAGCGGATGCCGGACCTGGTGGAACACCAGCGTGCCGCGCGGGAGCGCATCCAGGAACGGCGCGGCCTGCCATGCGGCCTCGCCCCACGGCGGCATCGGCCAGGCCGCCGTGAACAGCCGGACGCGCAGGCGATGCCGGGAAGACAAAAACAACGGCCCCCGGCGCTCCACGTACGGAAAGTAGGCTTCGTGCCCGCAGGCGCAGCCCAGTGCCGTCAACACCCGCGCCATGTACGTCGTCCCCGACCGGCCGCACCCCGCAATCACAAAGCGCCGCGGCCGACCCGCGGGGTCAGACCCCGAGGCAGGCGCGAATATAGGCGCCGTGTCTGACAAAGCTATACCCCTCCTCGAAACGCCGGCGGCCCGACCGGGCCATGCGCTCCCGTTCCGTGTCATGCCCGGCATAATAGCGCACCTTGTCGATCATATCGTCCACATCGTCAAAACACACGTAATCGCGGCCTTCTGCAACGTCCAGCGGCAGCTGGACCTCGCGCAACGAGGGACTGGACAGCATGAAGGCGCACAGGCACCACAGCTCCAGGTGCCGGAACGTGAACTGGCCGATCCCGTCCAGAACGGGATTCACCCGGGCGCCGCGTACGGCACGGATGTAGGCGCGGCGCGACAGCGCCGCCGCGCGCACGCGATCGTCCAGCCCGTCCCGCCCCGGCTTGAATTGCAGGCCGCCCCGGAAACGGAAATCCGCCTCCCGCAGCCGCGCCACGGCCGCGCGCCGCAGATCATGCGTATCCGCCCCGCTGAAGAACGCGTCCGCGGCATAGCCGCGCGGCACGTCCCGGAAGCCGAATTCCGCCATCTGCAACCGCCGCGCGTTGCCCCGCGTCCCGTGTACCAGCGGGCAGGCCAGCATCGTCGTCCGCAGCTTGGCCCGGTTGCGCAGCGAGACGGGATAACGGTCGATATCCCTGAGCAGCTCCCGCTTGAAGACGATGTCGAACGGATCCAGCACGCGGTCTCCCGGCAGGACGTCGGCCCGCGCATAGTTGATAAAGAGCGCCTTGCCGCAGCGTTCCAGGGCGCGCACCGGCTGCAGCTCCTCCACGCTCAGGCCCTGTTTCGGGCGGCCGGCCTTGAAGTTCACCACGACCCAGTCATACGTCCGGTCCACGGCGCGCCGGTTCCGGGCCAGGTATTCCAGCGGCGCCTCCACGACGCGGAAGGCGGCATACAATCCCCCCCTGAAAAAACCGTCCTGCCCGAGAAACGGCGGCGTCTGCAGCGCCTTGAACGGCCGTTGCCACCACGGCGCCGGCGTCTCGCGCCCCCGTATATACAATATCGACGGATTCACGGTTCAGGCCCGTACCCTTCGCTCAAGGTTCCAGCCGCGCCCCCGAGGGTCCGGCGGGCCGCAGGCGGTAGACCTCGTCCGCAACCGCCACCACGGCCGGCTGATGCGACACCGCCACGATCGTCACCCGCCCGCTCAAGCCGCGCAACGTTTCGCAGATCGCCGCCTCGGTCACGGGATCGAGCGCCGCGGTCACTTCGTCCAGCACCAGCAGCCGGGGGTTCCGCGCCAGGGCGCGCGCGAGCGCAATCCGCTGCCGCTGCCCGCCCGACAGTTTCGACCCGCGCTCGCCCACCACCGTCTCCAGCCCCGCGGGCAACCGCGACACGAAATCCCAGGCCCCGGCCTGCCGCAGGGCGTCCTCAACCGCCGCGCGGCTCAACGCCGTGTCGCCCAGCGTGACGTTTCTGAAGATCGTGTCATGAAACAGGAACATCTCCTGCGGCACGTAGCCGATCATCCGGCGCCAGGCGCCCCGGTCGACATCCCCCAGCGGCACGCCGTCAATCCGCACGTCGCCCCGCGCCGGGCGCAGCAGCCCGACAAGGAGATCCGCCAGCGTCGTCTTCCCGCACCCGGACGGCCCCTCGATGGCGACAAACCGGCCGTGCGCCACCCGCAGCGAGACATCGCGCAGCACCGGCGCGTCCCCGTAGGCAAACGATACCCGGTCCACCGTCAGCTCCCGCTCCAGCGGCGGCGGCGGGCGTCCCCCGCCAAGGTGCTCCTCCGCGGCCCGGCCTTCCTCGATGCACTGCCACAGCGACCAGAACGCGCTCTCGCCGGCCGACATCGCCTGCACGTAACGGAAGAGCACGTTGATTTGATTGACCAGGCGGGAAAACAGGAAAGCGAGGATCAACAGCGCCGAAAACGGTTCCCCCATCATGCGCAGCACAACAAAAAGGCCGACCGCCAGGATGAAGACCGTCAGCGGCTCCTGGAACGTCGCCATCGACTGCGACGCCAGGACCTTGGTGCGCTGGGCCTCGTTCAGGCCCTGCGTTTCCGCCTGCAGCAGGGGGACCAGGTGCCGTTCGCACCCCATGGCCTTGATCGGCTTGATGCCGTTCAAGGCGTCCACGAGCCGCGCGATCAGCGACTTGATCAGCAGGGTCTGCCGGCGGCCTGCCCGGCGGCTCATGATGATCAAGCGGTACAGGATCACGCCGATCCCCGCCCCGGCCGCCAGGGCCAGCAGGGCCGTGCGCCACGACACCAGCACCGCCAGCAGGGTGTAAACCGCCAGCTGCACGATGCTGGCCAGAGCCAAAGCGCCGTTGCGGTAGGCGTTGGAGGCCACCGTTGCTTCGCGGCTTACGGCCGTGGCAAAATGCCCCACCGGCCGGCCCGCGAAATACTCCCAGCGGGCCCGCAAGGCGCTGTCGATCAGGGCCAGCCGCAGGTCCGCCGCGCAACGGGCGATCGTGTACCCCACCTGGTTCAGCGCCAGCCAGAGAAAAACGCCTTTCAACGTCATGCCGGCCACAATCAGCGTCAGCAGAACGCCCAGCTCCGGGGCCAGCCCGACCGCCGCCAGGCCGTCCCGGACCGTCCGGCCGAATACCGTCGCGGCGGCGGCCCCGCCCGTGGCCAGCTCGATCAGGGGCAGAAACATGGCCACGCTCAGCCCCTCCACGACGCCCGAGAGCAGCAGGCAGCCCACCATCACCACGCTGCGCCAGGGGTGCGCGCGCATGAAATAGACCACCAGCCCGATTTCGCCCTTACGCGGCATCGCACGTGCCTTCCCCCGGCGCGCAACCGCCGGCGGCCTGCGAAACGACGAGGCCCACCTGCATGTAGATCTTGTGCGGCAGGTCCGCCTTGACCAGCACCGGCTCCAGGCCGTACGCACGCAGGTCCGCGATACGCGCGCGGAAATAGCCCGTCACCGCCGCCCGGTCCCGCTTCATGCCGGTGTCGTTCCAGTCCCGGAACGCCTCGAACATGACCGTGTACCGGGCCGCGACCCGCGCGATCTCCGAGAGCGCGGCGCCGCGGATCGCCTCCATCTGTTCCAACGCCTGGCGCGTGAAGACCAGGTCGAAAGCGTTGGGGCCAAACGGCAGTTTCGCGGCCGAGCCGCCGTGAAACGCGATGCGGCGGATCGCGTTCACGTCCCGCGGCTCGAACGGGATGAACTGCGCGAGCTCCTCCGGCAGCGCCGCTTGCGCGGCCACCGCACGGGCGGCTTCGCAGCCTCGTTCCGACAGCTCGATTCCGGCAAACCGGACATCGGGAAACCGCGCCGCCAGCGCCAGCAGGTTAAGGCCGCGGCCCGACCCGACTTCCAGGACCGAGGCCGGCCGTAACGTCTCGATCAGCCGCATCAGGCAGAACAGGTGCACGCGCGGCACGCCCCACGCGTTCGCCAGCATGCCCTGGCCGCCCCATTGCACGGCGTAGAGCTTACGGCCGGGATCGGGGAGCAACTCGCGAAACGTGAAACGCCCCCAGATCTGCTCGTAGCTGGCCTTGACGCGGTCCGGCCGGCGCGGCGGTCCGCGCCACAGCCGCTTGAGGCCCGCCGTCAGACGCCGGCGGCGCCACTCCCGCCGCGCCTGCGCCACGCGGTCCGCCCATTCCGGGTCGCCGGCCTCAAACCGCCGGTGCACGTACGGCGCATAGACTTCCGCCAGCGCCTCGTTTGCCAGATCAACCGCCTCCACGCTCACTCCTGCACAATGCGGAAACAGCCGTGTTTCCACAAGTCAATCCGCACCCGCTCGAAACGTCCCGACACGGCGCGCAACTCCGCCGCGCACGCGTTCACTTCCTCCGCCGCCAGGCCGGGGAACTTGGCCGCCTCGAAACGCGCTTCGCCGGCCGGCGGCCGTTCGAACCGCCGCGCCACCGAGGGCCAGGCTTCCCGCTTCCAGAGTCCCAGCCGCTCCGCCGCGGAGCGCCGCCGCGAACGGGGGCCCGGCGCCGCACGCAAGGCCTCCACGATGCGATCGCCGGCCAGAGGCCCGTCCAGGGCGGTAATGTAGTCCCGCGCCAACGCGCGCCACTCCGCCCGCGTCCGGTCGCCCGGCACGTCCTCCCGCCCCCCCACGATCCGCTCCAGCAGGGAGACCGTCTCGTCGCGGCAGAACGCCTGCAGGCTGACGCCCTTCGGCAAGGCGGCTTCGTACGTTTCGGAGGGCGACGGGCGATACGCCACGGCGGGCGTCTCCTGCAGAAACGCCTCGACGCCGGTCGTGCAGTTGAAGTGCACCACGGCGTCCGCCGCGGCGATCCATTCGTTAACGCTGCCCGCGCGCGTGACGGTCACGTTCCCGTAGGGACGCGCCTCCCGCTCCCAGCGCGCGGCGTTTTCCGGC
>JAFGIZ010000237.1 GCA_016929365.1 Lentisphaerota bacterium | reverse complement strand
GAGCAGTGCGGCGGCCCCGGCCGACACGGCCGCGTAGCGGCGCAGCGTATCGAGGTCGCGGGCCATGACGGCAAAAGGTTTGTCGGGGCGGCGTTTGCGGGCTCGCAGGGTTTCCAGCGCGGTCCGGTTGAGCGCGTCGGCGGCGAGCAGGAAGCCGCCGATCCCCTTGACCGCCAGGATGCGGCCGGCGTCCAGGAGGCGGCCGGCCTCGGCGAGAGCGTCGCCGGGGACGGGTGTCCCGTCCGCCCGTTCCAGGCGGAGGCGGGGGCCGCAGGCGGGGCAGGCGACGGTTTCGGCGTGGAAACGGCGGTCGGCAGGATCCTCGTATTCGCGCCGGCAGGCGGCGCAGAGCGTGAACGGGGCCATCGTGGTGCGTTCGCGGTCGTAGGGCAGGTCGTGCACGACGGTATAGCGCGGTCCGCAGTGCGTACAGGTGGTGAAGGGATAGCGGTACCGGCGGTCGGCGGGATCGAGAATCTCGCGGCGGCAGGCTTCGCACAGGGCGAGGTCGGCCGGAATCACGACGTCGGCGGCGTCCGTCGGGCCGCTGTCGAGAATGCGGAAGACGGGCGTGTCGCCGCCGGTTGTGTCCGCCGCCGTGCGCCGGAGGGACGCGATCTCGGCGTTGGGCGGAAGCCGGCCGGGGAGGGCTTCGATAAAGGCGTCGATCGCCGCCGGCGCGCCCTCCAGGGTCAGTTCGACGAATTCCGTCCGGTTGCGGACCCAGCCGCCCAGGCCAGCGGCGACGGCCAGGCGGTAGACGGCGGGGCGGAAGCCCACGCCCTGGACGACGCCGCGAATGTGATACGTTGCCCTGATCGGTCGTGCGCTAGTGCAGCTTCGACTTCAACGTGGACGACAGGAGCTTGGGGTCGACGGGTTTCTGCAGGACCCCGTTCAAACCCAGCTCGTTGTAGTCGACGCTGCGGTTGAGGTTGTCGCCCATGGAGCTGAGCATGTAAATGGGGGGCGTCGGGCCGAGCGCCTTGATCTCCTTGACGAAACGGGCGCCGGCGTCGATTTCCTCCATCATGAGGTCCACGAGGACGAAGTCCGGGCTGTGTTCCTTGAACGCCTGGATGCCCGCCTCGGCGCTGGAGGCGGTCGCCACGGCGTAGCCCTCGGCCTCGATCATCATCTTCAGGGACTCCAGGAAGTCCGCGTCGTCATCCACGCACAATACGACATGCTTTCCGTCTTTCATACCGGTTCCTTCCCGTTGTTTCCGTGTAACGGTCTTTCTTGCCTGAAACCTGAAACCTGGACACTCAACCTCCCGTTTCCGTCAGAGCCGCCGCGCCGTCGGTCGCGTCGGGGAACACGCGGGACTCCAAAGCATGGCGGAGAAAAGCCACGGCCGCGTCGAGGTTGCGGCGCGCGGGGGGCGAGAGGGTTTCGCCGAACCCGTCGAAGCGGTAGCCGCGGATGCCGAGCAGGTAGGCGCCGGCGCGGCTGCCGAAGAGGTCGCGCGCGAGCCCCACGACGTCGGCCGGTTCGACCCCGTGGCTGCTGAACCCCGTGGCGGTCCGCGGGGCGACGCGGCTCCAGCCGAAGGGCTCGGGGCCGGCGGCGTCCGCGTCCACGAAGACGGTCACATCGTGCCCGGCGACGGCGTGGGCGTCTTCGACGGTGAGCTGGTAGTCGGATTCGACGGTTACCCCGGCGGGCGGGTCGGCTTCCAGCGCCGCGGCGGCCGCGGGGCCCAGGCCGTCGTCCAGGCGGCCGGGATTGCCGAAGCCGATGACGAGGGTTCGCTGGGGCGCGGGGTTCATTCCTTCACGCGGCGGTCGAGCAGGGCGCCGTCGGCGCCGAACAGTTCCACCACCAGCGGCATGCGGCCCATGGCATGCGTGGCGCAGGAGAGGCAGGGATCGTAGGCGCGAATGGCGACCTCGATATGGTTGAGCAGGGGTTCGGTGACCTCGTTGCCCGAGAGGTAGTCGCGCGCCACGCCCGCCACGGCGCGGTTCATCGGCTCGTTGTTGTTGGTCGTCGAAACGATCAGGTTGCACATCACGACCTGGTCGTCGGCGTTGACCTTGTAGTGGTGGAAGAGCGTGCCGCGCGGGGCCTCGATCAGGCCCACGGCTTCTTCGCGGCGGTCGCCCTTGGCGACGAGGTCGGTGCCCTGCAGGTCCGGATCGTTGAGCAGGGCGACGATCTTTTCCATGGAATGGAGCAGCTCGATCATACGCGCCCAGTGGTAGGCCATGGTGATGTTGTTCGGCTTGTTCCCGGTGAGCGCCATGAACTCCTGGCGCGCCGCCTCGGCCTCGGGCGTGTCGATGAAGTCGCACGTGTTGACGCGCGCCAGCGGTCCGACGCGGTACCAGCCGTTTTCCGGGCCGAGCGACTTGATAAAGGGGAACTTCATGTAGGACCAGGGCCGCACTTCCTCGGCGATATAGTCGGTGTAGTCCTGGTAGTCGACCTGGTCGAAGATCGTGTCGCCCCCGGCGTTGATGGCGCGCAGGTTCCCATGGTAGAGATCCATGGCGCCGTCTTCGCGGATGAGCGAGAGGTGGTTCGAATCGAAGGAGCCGAAGGGGGCCAGCGTTTCGAGGTGCTCCACGGTATAGTCCTTGGCCACCTTCAGGGCGCCGCGCGACCAGTCCATCATGCGGTCGACGTCCTTGAGGAAGGCGTCGCGTTCCGCGACGGAAAGGTTCTTGTTGATTCCGCCCGGGATGGCGCCCGTGCCGTGGATTTTCTTGCCGGCGGTGGCCTTGATGATCTCCTGGCCGTACTTGCGCAGCATGACGCCCTGGACCGCCAGGTCGGGGAACTTCCTGGCCACGCCGATGACGTTGCGGATGGCCGGGTCGGCATCGAAGCCGAACAGCAGGTCGGGCGAGACGAGGTGGAAGAAGTGCAGGGCGTGCGACTGGAGCATCTGGCCGTAATGCATGAGACGCCGCATTTTTTCCGCCGTGGGGGGCAGCGTATCGGCGCCCACGATCAGGTCCATGGCCTTGGCGGCGGCGAGGTGGTGGCTTACGGGGCAGATCCCGCAGAGGCGCTGCACGGTGACCGGCACTTCCCAGTAGGGGCGGCCGAGGATAAAACGTTCGAAGCCGCGGAACTCGACGATATGCATGCGGGCCTGCCGGACCACGTTCTTGTCGTCCAGCAGGAGGGATACCTTGCCGTGGCCTTCCACGCGGGTCACGGGATCGATCACGACGCGTTTCAGCGTTTGCTTTGTGCTCATGGAGTGTTCTCCTTGTAGGCTCAGTCGTACTTGATCAGTTCGTAGGGGAGATCCAGCGGCTTGTTGTTCAAGAGGGCGACGAGCGTCTGCCAGATGGTGTCCGCGGAGGGCGGGCAGCCGGGGAGGAAGTAGTCGATTTTGACCACGTGCTGGACGGGGTAGACCTTGTCCAGCAGGAGCGGCAGCTCGGCGTCGTTGGGGATGCAGCGGTCGGGGTTATAGACCGTCGGCCCGTTGAGGTAGGCTTCGTCCAGGCACTCTTTCAGGGGCAGCGTATTGCGCATGGCGGGAATGCCGCCCATGGTGGCGCAGTCGCCGAGGGCGATGAGGACATCACAATGCTTGCGGAAGTCCTGGAGGACGTGCACGTTTTCGTCGTTCGAGCAGCCGCCTTCGATCAGGCCGATGGCGCAGCGCCCGGTAAACGTCTTGATGTCGTCGACCGGCGACTTATCGAAGTCGACCAGCTCGATCAGGTCCAGGATCCGCTCGTCGATGTCGAGGATAGACATATGGCAGCCGAAGCAGCCGGCCAGGGACGTGGTTGCAACTTTCGGTTTGGCCATGACTAGTTCTCCTCCGCCTGGGCCGCCCGGGCCTCGATATCGGACCCGATCGGGGTGTGATCGAATTTACGTTGACCGATGGGGACCGTATAGCCGACGCGTTTCTTGAGAATGGCGCCGACCGGGCAGACCTCCACGGCCTGGTCGGTGATGTCCAGCTCGGTATCCGAGAGGCGCGCCTCCGCGTTGACGGCGATGCGCTTGTCGGGGCCGCGCCCGACGAACTCGAAAACCGTTTTGCCGTCGAGATCGCGCGACGCCGAGACGCAGCGGCCGCAGAGGACACAGCGGTTACGGTCGATGAAGATATCGGGATGCGAGGCGTCCACGTCCCGCGAGGGGAACATGTAGGGATACTTCGGCGCCGTGATGCCCAGGCGGTAGGCCAGGGCCTGCAGTTCGCAGTTTCCGCTGGCTTCGCAGAACATGCAGTAGTGATTCCCTTCGACGAAGAGCATTTCGACGATATCGCGGCGAACCTGCCGCAGGGCCTCGGTGTCGTTTTCGACGGTCATGCCTTCGGCGATCGGCTGGGTGCACGCCGTTTGCGGGCGGCCGTTAACCTGGACCGTGCAGACGCGGCAGCTCCCGTGGGCGGCGAGGTGGCTCAGGTAGCACAGGCGGGGGATATAGATCCCCGCCTCGTCGGCCGCTTCCATGATGGTCTGTCCGGGCTTGCCCCGGACGGTTTTGCCGTCGATGGTGAATGTAATCGCGTCGCTCATGTCAGTGTTCCTGTTTACGCATTGGAGTAGATTTCGGAGGGCCGTCCGGCGATGGACTCGGCGTCGGCCAGCGCGGCGCGCACGTCGAAGGCGGCCTGTTGGCCGTCGGGCGCGTCGTGCAGGCGTTTCTCGTATTCCGGGCGGAAGTGTTCGATGGTTGTAAGAATGGGGTTGGGCGACGTCTGGCCCAGGCCGCAGCGGCTGGCGTATTTGACCGTGTCGCCGAGGCGCTGGAGGTATTCGATGTCGCCGCCCTGGCCGTGCCCGCTCAGGATGTTGCGCAGTTTGCGCTGCAGGAGGACGTTGCCCACCCGGCAGGGCGTGCAGTAGCCGCAACTCTCGTCGATGAAGAAATCCATGAATGCATCGGCGATCTCGAGCACGTCCCGCTGCGCATGGAAGACCATCACCGAGCCGCCCGTCGCCAGGTCGTCGTAGCAGATCGTGCGGCCGAAGTCGGCGGGCCCGATCATGCGCCCGGCCGCGCCGCCGATCTGCACCGCGCCGGCGTCGGCCGCCCCGACCTTCTGCAGCAGGTCCGCGACCGTGATGCCGAAGGGCACTTCGTAGACGCCGGGCTTGTCGCAATCGCCGGAAACGCTGAGCACCTTCGTGCCCGCGCTGCCCTTGGAGCCCATCCCGGCAAACCAGCCGGGACTCTCGTCCAGGATGCGGGCCACGCAGCAGAAGGTTTCGACGTTGTTGACGGTGGTCGGGCTGTCGAGAAAGCCTTTCTGCGCGGGGAAGGGGGGGCGTGTGCGCGGATCGCCGCGGCGGCCTTCGCAGGAATTGAGCAGCGAGGTTTCCTCGCCGCAGATATACGCGCCGGCGCCCATCTGGATGCGGATATCGAAATTGAAGCCTTCCTTGCCGACGATGTTCTTGCCGAGCAGCCCTTTTTCGCGCCGGCGGTTGAGCACGTCTTCGAGGAAGCGGCGCAAATAGCTGTATTCGGCGCGCAGGTAGAGGACGCCGGTGTCGGCGCCCACCGCGTAGCCGGCGATGGCCATGCCTTCGAACACCAGGTCCGGGCACTCCGTGAGAATGACCCGGTCCTTGAACGTGCCGGGTTCGCCTTCGTCGGCGTTGCACACCACGAAGCGGCGCGTGCCGCCGGCCTGGCGCGTGAAATCCCATTTCATGCCGGTGGGAAAGCCGGCGCCGCCGCGCCCGCGCAGGCGCGAGGT
>JAFGIZ010000236.1 GCA_016929365.1 Lentisphaerota bacterium | reverse complement strand
TCGAAAGCGGCGAACGCGAAACCGTCACCGGCGACCGCGTCGCCTACGACCTCTTCATCCCCCGGCCCGCCGACGGGCTCCCCGCCGTGATCCTCACCCACGGCTTCGGACGCAACCGGACCTATCACCGCGAAAACGCCGCGGCCCTCGCCCGCCGCGGTCATATCGTGCTCACCCCCGATATGAGTCCGCTGCTCGGCGGCGCCCCCGCCCAGGAGCGCAATATCGCCAACACCGTCGACCACATGCACTGGCTCGCCCGCCGCGCCCGCACAACCGGCGATACCCTGTACGGCGCCCTGGACCCCGCCCGCATCGGGCTCGCCGGCCACAGCGCCGGGGGCGCCGTCACCTTCGAAGCCGCCGCGGCCTCGCGCGACACCGGCGTGCCCGCCGCCGCCGTCTGCCTGCTCGACATGGTGCCCTGGCAACGGACCCTCGGCGCGGCGGCGCAGTTCCCCGTGCTCCCCTTCTGCTCGCTGCGCTCGGAGCCCGGGGCCTGCAACCGCTACGGCAGCGTGCTCGGCATCCTCGAACGGCTTCCCTTCATCACCGAAGATATCCGCGTAGCCGGCGCCACGCATTGCGACCCCGAGAACCCCTCCGACGCGCTCTGCGGCCTGGCCTGCGGCGCGGCCGATCCGGCCCGCCAGGCGGTGTATCAACAGCTCATGACCTGTTTCTTCAGCGACGCCCTGCAGGCCCCGCCGCTCCCGGGCGGCCCCGCCTGCTTTACCGGCTGCCTCGCCGACGCCGAAGCCGCCGGCGCCATCGTCCGCCACCCCACCGACGCGCCCCCGTCCGTCGCGTTCGTGTCGCCGGCCGCCGGCGACGTCTGGGCGGCGGGCTCCACGCAAACGGTGCGCTGGATCGCGCGCGGCATCGCCGGCCGCGTCACACTCTACGCCTCGTTCGACGGCGCCCGCTACCGGCCCGTGGCCCGCGCCCTGCCCAACAGCGGCGCCTACACGCTCGCCGTCGACGCCCCGCCCGCCGCCCGCGTCCGCTGCGCCCTGGTCTGTCTCTCCGCCCCCCGCGTTTATGCCGTCAGCGGCGTCTTTTCCATCCGTTGAGATTTTTTGCACCGCGGCGTTGACAACGCACGGGGGGGCGAGTAGTGTTACGCATCTAACTATCGTAACACCAGGAAAGGATCCCCATGATGCACCCCCGTCTTTCTCGCTCTGCCTCGATGCTGCTCTGCGCCGCGGCCCTGTGCCGCGCCGGCGAGCCGGCCGCAACGAACGCCCCCCCCGCGGCGGAGCCGTTCGATATGGACGACGTGGTCGTGACCGCCACCCCGGAGGAACGCCGGGTCAAGGATCTCACCTCCGCCGTCAGCGTCATCGATGCCGAGGAAATCGAAGCGTCCAACGCGGATTACGTCATGGACGTGATCGGCTCGCTGCCCGGCGTCTATATCCGCCGCGACGCGGTGCTCGGCCGCCAGGATATCGCGATCCGCGGCCTGGGCTCGAACCTGCGCCGCCTCCAGACGCTGGTGGACGGGCGCCCGGAAAAGATGTGCCTCTTCGGATGCACCGTGGCGCAGACGCTGCCCCTGGCCAACGTGGAACGCATCGAAGTCATTCGCGGCCCGGAATCCGTGCTCTACGGCACCGACGCGATGGGCGGCGTCGTCAATATCATCACCCGGCGCATGGACCGGCCCGGCTACAGCACCGACGCGATGTTGTCTTACGGCGACTACGACACGGTCCACGGCCTGCTGCGCCACGGGGGCAACACCGGCGCCTTCGACTACTTCCTGACCTACGATTACAAGGCCACGGACGGCCATCGGCCCAACTCCGCCTACGACGCCGATTTCCTGTCCGCCCGCACCGGCTATGCGCTCAATGAGCTCTGGCGCGTGGAGCTTTCCGGCCAGTACTTCCGCGACGACGCCGAAGATCCCGGGCCGGTCACCGCCCCCTACACGAACAACGACCGCCGGGAATACATGCGCTACTCCTGGGACGCGGACCTGATCGGGCGGGGCGCGGCGTCCGGCTTCCATCTCACGGTCTACGACAACGCGGGCGAACATGAATTCGACATGCCGTCCATCGACGACTACTGGCATTCCAAGGACCGCACGATGGGCGTTCTGGCGCGCTACACGCGCGATCTTTATGACCGCGCCGGCGTCCGCGACCGCCTGACCGCCGGCTACGATTTCACCTACGAATGGGCCGAACCGCAGGACGACTGGATCGCCTGGGCGCGCGCCAATATGCCCGCGGCGCTCATGGACTTCGGCCCCTATACCCGCCGCAACCACGATGTCTTTGCGTTCAACGAGTACACGCGGGGGCCCTGGGTGCAGACCCTCGGCCTGCGCGCGCACTGGGACGACGAGGACAACGGCTGGGAGGCCGTGCCGCAGGCGGGCCTCCTGTGCCACCTCTCCGAAAACACCACCGCCCGCGCCAAGATCGGCAAGGGCTTCCGGCAGCCGCGGTTCAGCGAATTGCGCCTCTTCCCGGCGCACAACACCGACCTCGACCCGGAGGAAGTCTGGAGTTACGAAGCGGCCCTGACCCATGCCTTCACGCCGCGCGTCAGCGCCTTCGTCAATCCCTTCTACATGGACGTGCGCAACCTCGTCCAGCAGGAGGCCAACGAGGCGCCCCCGCCCGCCTTTGT
>JAFGIZ010000235.1 GCA_016929365.1 Lentisphaerota bacterium | reverse complement strand
GATCCGCCCCCGCCGGAATCCTCGCAGGCCGCGCCGGCGAGAAGCAGCCCGGCAAGCGCCGGGACGAGCCGCGTCATGCGGACCCATCGCAACGTCGTCATGCTGTAGATTACCTCACTTGCTTGAGGCCGTCAACCCGGCGGCCAGCACGGTCCGGGTCCGTTCCAGCCGGTCGGAGGCGGCGGCGTCCACGGGGCCGACGATGACGTGACGGGCGCCGGCCTCGAGCAGAATGTCCACGCGGCGGGCCACGACGCGGTCGCCGACCGGACGCTGACGGATGCCGTCATAGGCGGAAACGGAGAAGAGCGTTTTCCCGATCCCGTCGGGGTATTCGGCGGACAGGCGCACGAGCCGCCGCAGCCAGACGCTGACGCGGGCGACGTCCTCGAGCTCCGGCTCGGCGGCGACGACGACGCAGTCGTACAGATCCAGCGCCGACGCGTACGTCTGCGCAAGCCACGCTTCGGACGGCGGGTAATGCAGGGCGGGCGCAAACAGCCGACGGCCGAAACGGGCGTCGGGATGGCGGTGGCGCACCGTGGTCGCCAGCGAACGCGTGAGGGCGTTAAGTTGCAGCGTCTTGAGTTTCGTCCAGGCGGCCCGGTCCGCGGCGGAAAGCTGAAGCGGGCGCAGCACGTCCAGGCCGAGGGCTTCGGTGCATTGGCTGACGGCGTCGGGATGGAAATCCTCGAAGTCGGTCAGGAAGGCGTCTTCTCCGAAAACCAGTCCGTCCACGACGCTCACGGCGTCCGCCAGGTCTCCGTACAGCTGCATGACGAGATCCTGCGCCTCTTCGCTGAACGGCGAGAGGCGGTGCCGCAGCGAACGGGACGGCCGGGGGCGCGCCCCCCCGGTATCGCGGCGCACGAGGAGCCGCTCCTGCAGGGTGCGGTCGGGGAGCGCGATGCCGATCACCGGCATGGAAAGGTAGACGGCAAACCCCTGCGCGCGCAGAACGGCGACGGCGGCGTTGAGCAGGTCGGCCCGCAGGGGGAGGACCCTGTTGGGGAACCAGGCTGCCCGGGGGCTGCCGGTCGCATCCGGATCGCCGAGCGCCTCGAGGAAGACCGCGTTCACGTTCAGGGCCGCCGCCCGCCCGGCAAAGGCGTCCAGGGCCGCGTCCCGGTCTCCGGGCGCGGTGCCGTAAAGCGGTTCGAGACCGAAACGCACGGCCCGCAGGGGCGGTTCGGCCGTCGTCGCCGGCTCGGCCGCGGGTGCGACGTCCGCGGCGGTTTCCGGCCGGAGCGGGGGCTCGAGTTCCGCCGCCGCCGGCTCGGCTTCGAGGACCGGTTCGGGTCCGGCCGGCGGGGCGGCCTCGGCTTCCGTCGCGGCGAGATCCGCTTCGGCCTCCGCCTCCGCGCGCATAGCGGCCGCGGGCGCACCGGGTGCGCCGGCCGGAGGCGGCTCCGCGGCGGGAGCGGCGTCTTCCGGCCATTCGGCGGGCCGGTCGGGATCGACAGCGGCTTCGGGTGCGGCCGGCAGGGCGGCCTCGGCTTCCGCCGCGGCCAGCGCCGCTGCGTCTTCGGCGGCCGGCGGCGGTTCGGTTTCCGCTTCCGCGGAGGCGACCCGCTCGAAGACGGCCTGCTGCGCCTGCACGGCCTTCGGGTTGTCGGGGTTGAGAGCGAGGATACGGTCGTAGGTCTCCAGGGCCGCCGCGTACTGCTGCGCGGTCTCGTGGAGCCGGGCTTTCTCGAAGAGCACGTCGATGTCGTACGGGCGGTCCGCCAGCGCGGCGTCGATCAGGGTACGGGCGGTATCGTTGTCGCCGAGGCGGGCGGCGGTGCGGATGCGCCCCAGCGCGGCGTCGCGGTTGGCGGGTTCGGCCTCCAGGACGCGCGCGTAGAAGGTATCGGCCGCGCCGTACTGTTCGGCGTCGTAGTAACAGTGTGCCACGGCCAGATCCAGTCCGGGCGGCGCGGATTCCGCATCCGGGTAGGTGGCGAATTCGACCAGGGCTTCCGCCTGGCGGTCGGCCTGTACGAGGGCGATGATGTACGCGGCCCGCAGGGCGGGATCGCCGGGGCTCAAGCGGGCGGCCTCGGCGAGCAGTTCCACGGCGGCGTCGGGCGGCGCGTCGCGCGCCATGAGGGCGAGTTGTTCGGCCTTGAGCCGCCGGGCCTCATCGTTTTCCGGTTCGATTCTCAGCAGGCGGCTGTAGGTGGCCACGGCGGCCGCGGGGCGTTCCAGCCGGCTTTCCAGTTCGGCCC
The DNA here is from genome assembly GCA_016929365.1 of Lentisphaerota bacterium. Classification (GTDB taxonomy): domain Bacteria; phylum Verrucomicrobiota; class Kiritimatiellia; order UBA8416; family JAFGIZ01; genus JAFGIZ01. The sequence goes on along the minus strand of JAFGIZ010000235.1, from coordinate 1,883 downwards.
GCGCAAAGAGCAGCTCCGGATCGTCGGGGTTCGCGTCCAGGGCGGCGCGGGCGGCGTCGAGCGCTTCTGCTTCGCGGCCGCGTTCGATCAGGAGCCGGACCAGGCCGCGGGCGGCGGCCGTGTCGTCCGGCCGGGCCTGGAGCGCCCGGCGGTAGAGCGACGCGGCGCGTTCCGGCTGTTGCTCCTGCCGGTAGCAGAGGGCCGCGGCGGCGGCCAGCTCCGGCCGGTCGGCCTGTTCCGGGGGCAGCCGTTCGTACGCCTCGATGGCCTGGGCATAACGCAGGGCGCGCGCGAGGGCCAGAACGTACTCGGCCCGCAGGGCGGGCGGCACGCGATCCATGCGTTCGAACGCCTTGCGGTAGAGCGACACCGCGCGCGCCGGGGCCGCCTGGGCGGCGGCGCGGACCAGCAGCGGGGCCGACAGCGCGCGCGCCTCCCCGTTGCCGGGATCGAGCGACAGAATACGGTCGTAGGTGGCCAGCGCGTCGTCCGGCGCGTTCCGCTCGGCTTCGATCCGGGCGCGCGCGAAGAGGAGCGGCACGTTGTTGGGATGGCGCAGCAGGGCGTCGCGCACCGCGGTGCGGGCGGTCTCGAAATCGTCGAGCCCGATCAGCGCGGAGACGCGCCCGACGGCGGCTTCCGCGTCGCCGGGGTCCGCGTCAAGGAGGAGGGCATAGAGGCGGGCCGCGTCGGCGAAACGGCCGGTGCGCTGGAAGGCGCCGGCCGCGGCGCGCGCCACGGCGGGCAGTTCGGCGTAACGGACCGGCAGCGTGTCGTAGACCGCCGCCGCGCGGGCATACGCGGCGCAGCGGGCGAGGACGACCACGTAGTCGGCCCGGATCGCGTCGCCGGCGTCGGGCTGTTCCAGGGCCTTTTCCAGCAACTCGCGGGCCATCGTATAGCCTTCCTGCCGGGCCAGGTCCATAGCCTGTTGGTGCAGTTCGCCGGCCGTGGGGCTTCCGGCGGGTTGCGGGAGGGCCGGAGCGTCGGCCACTCCGGACCCGCCGGCTTCGCGGCCGGCGACCTTGTCCAGGAGGGCGAGCGCCTCGCCCTGTTCGCCCATGTCGAACAGGGTCAGCACGAGGCCGCGCACCGCGTCGCGGTCGTCGGGGTCACGTTCGGCCAGGAACCGGTAGAGGTTTCGCGCCTTCTCGAATTCCCGTTCCAGCCGGTAGCAGCGGGCGATGGTCAGTAGCAGGGCGACGGGCTTTTCGTAGGCGGGCGGAAGCGCCTCGTACAGGTCGATCGCTTCCCGCGTGCGATCCGCGCGGGCCAGCACGTCGATGATCTCCGCGGTAATGTCCGGCGCGGGGGCGGGAGTTGCGGCGGCGGCCCGTTCGAGCTTGTGCAGGGCCGCGTCGTAAGCGCCTTCGCGCGCTAGCCGCGCCGCCTCGGCGCGGAGCTCGAGCGGATCGGGCGCGGGCGGCGCGTCGCCGGATATCGCGGTACCCGCGGGCAGCAGGGCGACCAGGCCGGCGAGCAGCGCGGCGCCTACCCCTATGACGCGCTTTGTCACGGGGGCAGATTACATAGGCGGCGGGGATGGCGACAAGCAGATTCTGGCGCTTGACATGGAACGGCTTTCCTCTTTAAGTGGCGCCGGTATCTATGGCGAACGTAGCTCAGTTGGTTAGAGCATCAGATTGTGGTTCTGAGGGCCGCGGGTTCGAATCCCGTCGTTCGCCCCGGTTTACGCCGCGGCGGGCCGCCGGGCCTGCCGCGACGCGGTTGTCCATGTGCCCGCACCCCCGGAGAGCGTCTTGCGCCGTACCGCCAAACCCGTGCATGCGTGTTACACCTGCCTGTTGAACCGGGGCGATCACTGCTGGCTTTACCGGTACCCGCGGGGACAGTGGCGCGGCGGCCGGCGCTGTCCGGCCTTC
>JAFGIZ010000234.1 GCA_016929365.1 Lentisphaerota bacterium | reverse complement strand
GTCACCAGCGCCGCCAGGACAACACCGAAAAACGCGGCCACCCGCCACCACTCGTATCCGTTCATCAGGCTCGAAATCATGCGCCAAAGTCTAACCTTGACGCCGCACCCGTCAACTGTAATTCTGAACGTGGAGGGCGGAGGAGGAAAAGGCGAAATGAATCGCGGTATCGAGACCGCACGCGTGCGTCCCGAGCAGCAGGAGGTCGCCCCCACGCTTTTCCCGCTTTCCGAGTACTCGCGGTTGCCCCGCAAGCCGCAGGTCATCTGCCGGGAGCTCGGCGTCAACTGGTACAGCGCCGTTCAGCTGTACGACCAGAAGCTGCTCAGCTTCGACCCCCGCAACGGGCACAAGCTGAACCATGCCCAGGAGACGGAGCTGATCTTCCTCGGCGTCCTTGTGGCCGCCGGCTGTGATGCCGCCATGCTCAACCGCCTGCTGACGCCCCTGCGCAAACCCTATGCGTACCGGATCGACCGGATTTACTACGACTGGAACGGACAAACCTGGCGCCTGATCGAAGACCTTGACGACCTGGAAGAGGACCGCTTCGCGGAATGGATCGAAGAGCTTGTCGCCTGGCGCGAGCTGGACCGCCTGCGGGCCTTGCGCGAAAGCGTGGATAAAGCCCTTCTGTATCTGCAGGGCACGCGCGCCGCGCCGGCAGCCTGGTCGGGTCCCCGAACCGCCTCGTGAAGGTCCTCGTCGCCAGATCCGCCGGTTTCTGCTGGGGTGTGCGGCGCGCCGTGGAGACGGCGGAGCGCCTGGGGCGTGAGGGCCGCGTGTTTACCGACGGCCCCCTGATTCATAACCGCGGCGTCATGCAGGAACTGGCGCAGCGCGGCATCCGCACGTGCACGAACCCCGCCGCCCTGCAGGACGGGGCCTGCCTGCTCATTCGCGCGCACGGCATCGCCCCCGAGCGGCGCCGCACCCTGCAGGGACTCCCGCTGACCCTCGTGGACGCCACATGTCCCGACGTGGCCCGGATCCAGGGTACCATCCGCCGCTACGCGCGGCGCGGCTGCCGCATTCTGATTCTCGGCGACCCGGGGCACGCGGAGGTCGTCGGCCTGCTGGGCTACGCCGAGGGCCGGGGCACCGTCGTGACCGGCCCCCGCGACGTGGAGGCCCTGGCGCCCGCCCCCGGACCGGTCTGCCTCGTCTCGCAATCCACCCAGTTTACTGAAGATTTCGACGCCGTCGCCGCGGCCGTGCGCCGCCGCTTTCCCGCCGCCGAGACGGTCAATACCATCTGCGAGGCCACCCGCAACCGGCAGGCCGAGCTCGTGGATCTCGCCCGCCGGACCGAGGCCATCGTCGTCGTGGGAGACGCGCACAGCGCCAACACCATGCGGCTCGTCGCCCTGGCCCGGCGCCACGGCCGCACCGTGCATGTCGAGCATGCCGGGCAGATCGATCCCGCAACCCTCCGCGACTGCCGGACCGTGGGACTGACCGCCGGCGCGTCCACGCCCGCCGGGGTGATCGAGGCTGTCAGAAAACGCCTGGAAAGTTTCTGAGGCCGGCTTCCGCCGGGGTCTCGGGTTTCAGCGCCTCTTCCCCGCGCCCCTATTCGCCGGCCACGCTTTCGGCCACGAGCGCCGGATCGCGCACGCCCTGCAGCCAGTACAGGCGCCCGGCCGCGCGCACGGGCTTGCCGGCCAGCGCGCCCAGCGTGTCCGGATCGCCCAGCACGAAACAGGCGGTATAATAGCGGCCTTTCTCGTCGCGCTTCGCCAGCGAGTAACGGCTCGGCCGCCGCCACACGAACATCGCGCGCCGCAGGACACCCGTTTCGATCACGCGCGTGCCCTGCGGCTTGCCGGGCACCAACGTGCGCCCCGTCAGGGCCGGCGGCGCCGGGGCGCTTCCCGCTTCGCGGGCCGGATGCCGCGCTGCCGGCGGGGCCGGCGCGCGAACGGTATCGGCGGGCAACGGGGGTTTCATCGCCGCGGACGGCGGCGCGGGAACCGGCGGCGCGGGCGGGCCGGCCGCCTGTTGCACAGGCGCCGGCCGCGGCTTGTCCTCGACGCGCCGCACGTACCGGCCGCTTATCCACAGGTAGGCGCCCGGCGGGGGTTCAATACTCAACCAGTCGCCCCGCCGGCCGGTCGGTTCCACGGTCTGCCCCTTGTCCAGCCGGCCGACGACCTTGTAATTGATGCCGGGGCCCGCCCGCACCTGGGCGGCCGAGACGCGCACGCGGTCGCCTTCAACCAGCTCGCCGTAGAGCCACAGGCTCACCTGCGGAGGCGGCACGATCCGCACCCATTCCGCGTCAAGCGGCGGCGTCGCCGTCAGACGGTCCCCCTCCGACGCCTGCCCGACCACTTCGGCGCGCAAACTCGGCTCGGCGCGCAGGTTCACGCGATCCGCCGTCACGGTCACCTCCACGTCGGCCGCGGCGGCCGCGGCGGCCGCGCTGCAGCACAGAAACGAAAGCATCCAGCGGCGAAGTTTCATGGCCTGCCCTGACCGGGACAACCTACGTTTGTGTCTTCACCTTCGGCAAGCCCGTCGCGCGGTCTTTTTCGTCCCACTTTCCGCGCTCCCGCAACAGGTCAATGCGCTCGTAACGCTTCAGGACGTTGCGCTTCTCGCGGATCTTGCTGATCGATTTCAAGCTGGGATGTTGGCTCATGCGATGTCACTCCCTTTCAAACGACCCTTGACTATGCCTGAAGCGTCCCCTGCTGTCAATTATTCCCTTGGCACACCGCCGGCGTTCCCCGATCATACGGCCCATGTCCGTATCCCCGCTTTCCGGTCACATCGCCCTCGTGACGGGCGCCGCCCGGCGGCTGGGCCGCGCGGTGGCGCAAACCCTGGCGTCCGCGGGGGTTCATGTCGTCGTGCATTACCGCGCCTCCGCCGACGCCGCCGAACGCCTCGCCGCCGACCTGGCCGCGCGCGGCGTGAGGGCCTGGCCGCTTGCCGCCGATCTCGAGGACCCCGCGCAGGCGGATGCCCTGCTCGACCGGGCCGAGGAGGCGGCCGGACCCGTCGCTATCCTCGTCAATAATGCATCCATTTTCCCCAGCGGGGCACTGCAGGACCTGGAAGCCGGGGAGCTCCGGCGCAACGTCCAGGTCAACGCCTTCGCCCCGTTCCAGCTCGGCCGCGCCCTGGCCCGCCGGGGGCGTTCCGCGTCGATCGTCAATATGCTCGATGCGCGCATCACCGCCGCCGATCCGGGGCATGCCGCCTACCATCTCAGCAAACGCATGCTCTTCACGCTCACGCGCCTGATGGCGCTCGAATTCGCTCCGGCAATCCGCGTGAACGCCGTGGCGCCCGGGCTGATCCTGCCGCCCGAAGGGAAAGACACGGCCTACCTCGACCGGCTCGCGGCACGGCTGCCCCTGCGCCGGCGGGGCGCGCCGGAACCGGTGGCCGCCGCCGTGCGCTTCCTGCTCGAAAACGACTACATCACCGGGCAGGTGATCTTCGTCGACGGCGGCGCCCACCTGTGCGGCGCCCTGTACGGCGGAACCTAAATCCGCTCCAGGACCTCGATCCCCAACAGCTCGAGCCCGCGCCTCAATACGCGCGCCGTAACCCCCCCCAGCCGGACCCGGCTTTCGCGCAGACCCGCCGGCGCTTTCAGGAAGGGGACAGCCTGGTAGTAGGCGCTGTACACCTGCGCGAGATCGTAGAGATAATCCGTCACGATGCTCGGCTTGCCGCTTTCCGCGGCCCGGCGCACCGTCTCCGGAAACCGCACCAGCCGGATCAGCAGCTCGCGTTCAACCGGCTCGGATAACCGAAGCGGTTCCGTCTCGGGGTCCCGGCCGGGGAACCGCGCGTCGTACTTGTTCCGGACGCCCGCGATGCGGGCATACGCATATTGCAGGTACGGCCCCGAATTCCCGTCCAGGGCCAGCGCCTTGTCCCACGTAAACGTCACCACGCTCTGGGGATTCTGGCTCAGGTCCGCGTACTTGACCGCCCCGACGCCGACCGCGCGGGCCACCTCCGCCTGGCGCGCGGCGGGCATGTCCGGGCTCGCGGCTTGCACCACGGCCAGCGCCCGCCGTTCCGCTTCATCCAGCAGCGCCTCCAGCCGGATCACCGTGCCTTCCCGCGTCGAGAACGTGCCCTCGGGCAGCCGCATCAGGCCGAACCAGACATGCTCCAGCGCCGTGTCGTAACCTAGGCGGCGGCAGATCGCGAACACCTGGCGGAAATGCAACTGCTGGCGCTCGTCCGTCACGTACACGATCCGGTCCGGCTGAAACTCCTCGACCCGGCTCATGACCGTCGCAATGTCGGTCGTGGCGTAGTTGAAGCCCCCGTCGCTTTTCCGCACAATGCAGGGGGGCAGCTTTTCGTCCTCCAGGAAGACCGCCAGCGCCCCTTCGCTGGGACGCGCCAGGCCCCGCTCCCGCAGGACGGCCACCGTCTCCCGCAGCCGGTCCCGGTAATAGCTCTCGCCCCGCACGAGATCGAAGGACACCCCGAGCCGGCCGTAAATCCGGTCCAGTTCCTCCAGGCTCAACGCCACGAAGCGTTTCCACAAGGCGGTGTTCTCCGCATCGCCCGCCTGCAGCTTGACCAGCTCCTCCCGGCACCGCGTCAACCAGGCCTCGTCCCGCCGGCTGCGCTCGTAGCTCTTGACGTAGACGCGCTCCAGCTCTTCCATCGGCGCCCGCTCCATGGCTTCCGCGTCCCCGTATTCCCGGTACCCCATGATCGTAATGCCGAACTGCGTGCCCCAATCCCCGAGGTGGCTGTCCGCGATGACCCGATACCCCAGCAGCCGGTACATCCGGTCCAGCGCGCCCCCGATGTTGGGCGACCGTAAATGCCCGATGTGCAGCGGTTTCGTGATGTTCGGCCCCCCGTAATCCATCACGATCGTGCGCCCCCGCCCCGTGCGCGGCACGCCCAGCCGGGGATCCGTCCCCAGCGCGGCGCCCTGCTTGCACAACCAGGCATCGTCCAGGAACAGGTTGATGAAACCCGGCCCCGCCGCTTCCGCGCGCCCCAGGCAGGGATGCGCCGGCAAGGCCGCGATCACGGACTCCGCGATCCGGCGCGGGGCCCGGCCCACGGCCTTGGCCAGCGGCATCGCCGCGTTGCACTGGTAATCGCCGAACGCCGGGTTCGCCGTGGCCACGACCGACAGCCCGCCGGGCACGTCGGCTTCAGCAAAGCCCGCCCGCGCAAAACCCTCCCGCACCGCCGCCGTCAGCACGTCCGCCGGCACACTCGATTCGGCATCCTGCTCAGACATAACGCCGCGCATCATACCGACCCCCCGCCCGCCGCGCAAAACCGAATTCGCTTGCACCGCGCGGGCCGGCGCACTACGCTGCCACCAGCATACCGCAGGCGCTTTCGGCCGGCCGGGGGCGCCGGGAACATATCGGCCACACCGTAATCGAAAGGCCCGCCATGACCAACGAACCCGACACGTCCAGCGATACACCGCCGCGGGCGCCCGACGAGACGCCGCCCGCCGAACCCGCCGGCGCGGACGGACCCGGCGCCGGAACCCCGCCGCCCCCGCAACCGCCCCACGGACAACCCGTGGAAGCCGCCCTCGAAAACGCCTGGCGCAAGACCCGGCAGGCCGTCGCCGCGGTCAAATTCCAACCGCGCGCCACGATCCATGTCGTCCAGGCCCTTCTGGACTGGAGCCGCCGCACCTTCCCGGCCACGCTGCTCGACCGCATGGCCGTCGGACTGGTCCGCTCCGGCCACTACGGACTCGTGGCCGCCCAGGTGCTGTGTATCCTCTTCGGACTGACCGCCGCCTTCAAGCTGGGCAACTGGATACTCGCCCTCTACGGCATCGGCGCCGCGCTCGTGCTCGTCATCCTCCAGTATACCGCGGGGCGTTTTCTCAACGCGGGCGATGCGCTCGTGCACTCCTCGCCCGGCCGGCTGCGTTCCCCCGCTTTCCTGGACTGCCTCGCCGTTCTGTCCGAAGCCGTGGGGATCGTCGTGTTCCTGGCGTACCTCCTGCTCGCGCGGCGCCTGGCGCAGTGGAGCCTGATCTGGGTCGGGCTGGGCGGCCTTGCGCTGTTCGATGCGCTGGCGTTTATCGCCCTGCACCCCTCCCTCACGAACACCTCGGTCTCCGACCAGATACGCGCCGGCGAAGAAGCCATCGGCATCATGTCCTTCTTCGTCAAGGCCGCCGTCCGGATCGTGCCCATCGCCTTCGGCATCGGCACCGTGATCGGCGCCGTCGGCCTCTTCTTCGCCACGCTCTCGCTGATGCGCACCGGCCTGATCGACGCCGGCCGGGAATCGCTGCGGCTGATCGGTTTCTGCGCCGCCCTGCCGTTCGTCAGCTACGTGCTTTTTGCCTTCTACCACCTCGCCATCGACGTGCTGCGCGCCATTCTCGTGCTGCCCGATAAACTCGATGCGTCCCGGCCCTGAACCCCGCGGGAGCCGCCGGCCGGGTTCACGGCCGCGGAGATGACACCATGAAGATTGCCATTGTCGGAACGGGTTACGTCGGTCTTGTCACCGGAGCCGCCTTCGCGGAAATCGGCCACGACGTCTTGTGCGTGGACAACGATGCCCGCAAGGTCGAGCGCCTCAGGCAACTCCACATGCCGATCCACGAAGAGGGCCTCGAGCCGCTGGTGCGCCGCAACGTCGCGCAGGGCCGCCTGCGCTTTTCCACGTCGGTGCAGGAGGGCACCGCCTTCGCCGAGGTGATCTTTCTCGCCGTCGGCACGCCGCCGGGCTACCAGGGCGAAGCCGACATGTCCTACGTCGAGCAAGTCGGCCGCGAAGTCGCCCGCCACATGGACGGCTACCGGCTGCTCGTCGAAAAAAGCACCGTGCCGGTCAATACCAGCGCCCGCCTGGGCCGCACAATGAACCGCTCCGTGCGCGAGGACATTCCCTTCGACATTGCCTCGAACCCGGAGTTTCTCCGCGAGGGGTCCGCCGTGCATGACGCGTTCCATCCCGACCGCATCGTGGTCGGCGTCGAAAGCGAACGCGCCGCCGCGCGCCTGCGCGCGATCTATAAGCCGATCGTGGATCGGTCGGGCTGCGCGTATCTCGAAATGAACATCGCGAGCGCGGAGCTCACCAAGCACGCGTCCAACTCGTTCCTCGCCATGAAGATCTCCTACATCAACGCCGTCAGCCGCATCTGCGAACTGACGGGGGCGGACGTGAATCACGTAGCGCGCGGCATGGGCCTCGACAGCCGGATCGGCCCGCACTTTCTGCAGGCCGGCGTCGGCTACGGGGGCTCCTGCTTCCCGAAAGACGTGGACGCGTTTGTCCGGCTCGCCGACGAGCTGGGCTACCGGCTCGACCTGCTCAAGGACGTCCAGGCCATCAACGCCGGCCAGCGCGAACATCTCATGCGTAAGCTGCAGCAGGAACTCTGGGTCCTCGACGGCAAAACCGTCGCCGTGCTGGGGCTGGCGTTCAAACCGGGCACCGACGACGTGCGCGAATCGCCGGCGCTCTATTTCGTGCCGCGTCTGCAGGAACGCAACGTGACGCTGCGCCTCTGGGATCCCGTCGCACGGGCCAAATTCGAGCCGGTCCACCCGGGTATTCCCTTCGCGGACACGCCGCTGGAGGCCGCCCGCGATGCCGACGCCGTCCTCATTCTCACCACCTGGCCGGAAATCGTTTCGCTCGATCTGGACCGGCTCAAGAGCGTCATGCGCTGCCCCGTCGTGGTGGACGGCCGGAACGCCTTTGAGCCCGCCGTTATGCTGGAAAAAGGGTTTGTGTATCATTCCTGCGGCCGGCAACCGCAGCCGCGGATGCATTGAAAAAGGCCTGAAAAGGCCCATTTTCAGGCTTTTTCCCGTAAATACGGCATTCTGTTGACACCCCCTTGCCCGATACCCTATGCTGGCCCCCGTTGATCGAAGGACGGAGCGCCCCGCGCGCCGTCAGGATCAAGAAGGGCAGGTGATCACACGGTGATACAGGTAAAAGTCAAGCGCGGCGAAACGGTCGAAAAGGCCCTCAAACGGCTCAAGAAAGTCATGGACAACGAGGGGCTGATGAAGCAGGTCCGCGCCAACCGTTATTTCGAGAAGCCGAGCGAGAAGAAGCGCCGCAAATCGGCGCGCGCCCGGGCGCGCGCGGCTGCGTCCGCCCGATCGTGAACCTGCCGCTGTGCCTGTCCACACGCTGGAATGCCCACCGTCATCGCGCCGGCGAAGCCCTGATTGACGAAATCCTCGCTCTCGGGTTCGGCGGCGTGGAACTGGGCTATGACCTGACCCTCGACCTCGTCCCCGGCGTTCGGAGCCGGGTCGAGTCCGGGGCCGTGCGCGTGCGCAGCGTGCATAACTTCTGCCCCGTTCCCGTCGGCGCGCCGCAGGGCCATCCCGAGCTCTTTCAGCTTGCCTCGCTGGATCCGCGCGAACGCAACGCCGCCGTGCGGCACACGGAGGAAACGGCGGCCTTCGCGGCCGGACTGGGCGCCGCCGCGGTGGTCGTGCACGCCGGCAACGTCGCCATGCGGCGCGGCACCGAGCGGCTTATCGACCTGATCGGCAAGGGCCGCGGCCTCACGCCCCGCTGCGACCGCCTCAAGGCCCGGCTCCTGGCCCGCCGCCAGAAGCGCGCGCCACGCCATCTCGAGGCCCTCTGCCGCGCGCTGGACGAACTGCTGCCCGTCTTCGCGGAACACAGGCTGCGCCTCGCCCTCGAAAATCTGCCTTCCTGGGAATCGGTCCCCACGGAAGTCGAGATGGAAACGCTGCTCGAACGCTACGCGGGCGCGCCCCTGGCCGTGTGGTTCGATATCGGGCACGCCCAGGTGCGGGAAAACCTGGGCTTGATCAGCGCGCGCCACTGGTTCGCCCGGTTTGCTCCCGTCATGGCCGGCATCCATATTCACGACGTCGCGCCCCCCGCCTTTGATCACCTGATGCCCCCGCTCGGCGCCGTGGATTTTACCGCTTTCAAAGACGCGCGCCCCTGTGATAGTGTCGCCGTCCTCGAACCGGCTCCGGCTACGCCGGAAGAGGAAATCGTCAACGCGCGCCGGGCCGTCGAGGCCGCCTGGCGCCGCTAAAAATTAAGGAACGGCGGCATGAAAGCCTTGATCACCGGCATTACGGGACAGGACGGCTCCTACCTGGCGGACCTCCTCCTCGAGAAGGGATACGACGTTTACGGGATGGTCCGCCGCGCCAGCACCGAGAACTTCGAACGCATTGCCCATATCCGCGACCGCGTCAGCCTGTGCCAGGCGGATCTTCTGGATGAACTGTCCCTGATCCAGCTGCTCGAGGATGTCCGCCCCGACGAGATTTACAACCTGGCCGCCATGTCGTTCGTCCCGACTTCCTGGAGCCAACCCATCCTGACCGGCGAGTTCACCGCCATCGGCGTGGTGCGCCTGCTCGAAGCCATGCGGCGCGTCTGCCCCAAGGCCCGCTTCTACCAGGCCTCCAGCAGCGAAATGTTCGGCAAGGTCCGCGAAGTCCCGCAGACCGAGCGCACCCCCTTTTATCCGCGCAGCCCGTACGGCGTCTCCAAGGTATTCGGCCATTACATCACCGTGAACTACCGGGAAAGTTACGATCTGTTCGCCGTGTCCGGCATTCTCTTCAACCACGAGAGCCCCCGGCGCGGCATGGAGTTCGTCACCCGCAAGATCACCGACGGCGCCGCCCGGATCAAGCTCGGGCTCAGCCGCGAGCTGCGCATGGGCAACCTGGACGCGGAGCGCGACTGGGGATTCGCCGGCGATTACGTCCAGGCCATGTGGCTGATGCTCCAGCAGGACACGCCGGACGATTACGTCATCGCCTCGGGCATCGCCCACTCCGTCAAGGACGTCGTACGGGTGGCCTTCGAGCATGTCGGCCTGAACTGGGAAGACTACATCGTCACCGATCCGCGCTTTCTCAGGCCGGCCGAGGTCGACCACCTGCTGGGCGACAGCACCAAGGCCCGGGGCGTCCTGGGCTGGCGGCCTTCCGTGGATTTCGAAGGCCTCATCACCATGATGGTCGACGCGGATCTGGAGAGACTGAAAAGGACATCCGCCTGAACGGCGGCCCGCTTCCCTCATGCGTGTGCTCGTTACAGGCGCGGCCGGTTTTGCGGGGCGTTACGCGGCGCGCGAACTCCACGCGCACGGCCATGCCGTCACCGGACTCGATCTCGCCTTCGACGAACCCGTCGCCCGGCTTGACCGCGCCTTGAGCGGCGACCTGGGCGACGCGGACCGGCTGGCCGAGCTCGTGGGCGACGCGGCCCCGGAGGCCTGCCTGCACCTCGCCGCGCTCTCGTCCGTCCCCGACGGAGACGCGGCCCCGGAACGCGCCTTCGCCGTGAATGTCATCGGCACGGACAACCTGCTCGCGGCCCTGGCGCGGCACGCCCCCGCCTGCCGCGTCCTCGCCGTGTCCACGGCGCACGTTTACGGCCGGTCCCGGGGCGACATGCCCCTCAACGAAAACGCGCCGCTCCTGCCCGACACCGTGTACGCCGTCTCCAAGGCCGCCATGGAACTGGCGGCCCGCGGCGCGGCCGCCCGGTCCGGCTTGCCGCTCCTGATTGCCCGCCCCAACAATCACACCGGCCCGGGCCAGTCGGCGCGCTTCGTGGTGCCCGCGCTCGTTGCCCAGGCCGCCGCCATCCGCGACGGCACGGCCGAACCGGTCCTCCGTCTCGGCAACCTGGACAGCGTGCGCGAGTTCGCCGACGTGCGCGATGTCGTGCGCGCCTACCGCCTGCTCCTCGAAGCCGGACGTCCGGGCGAGGCCTACAATATCGGCGGCGGACAGCGCCTCACCATCCGCGAGCTGGTGCAGACCGTCTGCAGGCTGGCCGGGGTGCAGCC
>JAFGIZ010000233.1 GCA_016929365.1 Lentisphaerota bacterium | reverse complement strand
GTTGGAGAAGCGGGTTTTGCCGCTGGTCGTCGTCGAGCGGGCACCGGATGCACTCAAGGTGGGCGAGGCGTTACGGGAAGCGGGACTGAACGCCATGGAGATCGCGTTTCGCACGGAGGCGGCGGCGGAGGCGATCGGGCTGGCTGCGAAGGCGTTTCCGGACATGGCCGTGGGGGCGGGGACGGTGCTTTCGACCGGGCAGCTGGGCCGGGCCGTGGACGCTGGCGCCGCGTTCATCGTGTCCCCGGGGCTCAACGCGGCGGTGAGCGAGGCGGCGGGCCGCGCAGGCGTGCCGTACTTTCCGGGCGTGGCGACGCCGACCGAGATTGAGCGGGCGATGGCGCTCGGGCACAGGACGCTGAAGTTTTTTCCGGCCGAGGCCCTGGGCGGGGTGAAGACGCTCAAGGCCATAGCCGGTCCGTATGCGCCCGCGGGGATCCGCATGATCCCGACCGGCGGGGTCAACGACGGCAATGCCGCCGGCTACCTGGCCTTGCCGCTGGTCGCCGCCGTCGGCGCCTCGTGGATGACGGACACGCGCCTAGTCGCGGCGGGCGACTGGGCGGAGATGACACGGCGGGCCAGGCACATGCTGGCCCTGGCGGCCGGATGATGCCGGGCCGCGGCGTCCGATACGCGCTCACCCGCTTTCGTCGTCTTCCTCCTCCGGCAGGGCCAGCTCGCTGAAGGGGATGATTTCCGGGAAGCGTGCGCGGATCCGGCGGTCCAGCTCGGGGTTGAGAACGGAACAGGCCTGTTCCCGGAGGATCGTGCGGACGCGCTGCTTCGCGCGTTTCAGCATGGTGGGCCGGCCTTTCTGCTCCCATACGTCGAAGGTGCAGCGTTCGCTGAGATCCGGGTAGAAGAACTCGCTGTCCATGTAGCGAAGCGTCTGCTCCTGCATCAGATAATGGCCGCCCGGCCCGACGCTGGCAATCTCGTCCAGCGCCAGGCGTTCTTCGTCAACCTCGATGCCGTGCAGAATGCGGCGGATCATACCGATGTTCTCGTCGTCGATCGCGAATTGCTGGTACGAGATGGCATTGGCGGAGTCCATCAACCCCGCGGTGAGATGAATGCAGTCCGCGCCGCTGAGCGCCACGGTGAGGTTCGAGAAGTTTTTTTCAAAGCCCGCCTGGACGTCCGCCTGCTTGGCCTCGGTGACCCCGCCGGAGGCGTAGATCGGCAGGCCGTGGAGCTTGGCGAGCTGCACGGCGGCGGCGTTCATCATGCCCATCTCGACGGCCCCCACGCTGACAGCCATGGTGCGCAGGTCCATGATCGTCGGGAACGCCCCGTACAGGACCTTGGCGCCGGGGGACAGCACCTGGGCCAGGGCGACGCCGGCCAGCGCTTCGGCGTGCGTCTGGACCAGGGTGCCTGCCAGGGTGACGGGCGCCGTCGCGGCGGCAATGGGGGCGGGGGCGCAGGTGACCGGGATGCCGTGCCGGCCGCAGAACCGGATGATCTCCAGGGTGTCGCCGTCGATGCTCAACGGGCTGACGGGGTTGGTAATGACGGTCACAAAGGGGCGCTCGCGCAACGCCGGTTCGCCGCCCGCGATGCAGGCGGCGAGCCGGTGCATCTGCCGGACGCCGGCAAGATCGGTGCAGCCTCCCATGACGTGCTTGTTCGTGTAGCGGAAGGCATAGTAGAAGTCGTTGAGATGGTAGTGCCCGGGCGGCACGTCGTGTGCCTGGCAGGCAATCACGTAGAAACGCAGCCGCTCCAGGTGTTCGACCAGTCCGGCCGTGTTGGCGATGTCCCGCAGGGTGGACAGACGGAACTTGCCGGTTTCCACGTCCAGCACACGAAAAACGCAGCCGCCGTTGCCGAAGTGGACTTCGTCCTCGCCCATGACCAGGTCATTCCGTCCGTCCCGGGAGTAAAGGGTGAAATGGCGGGGCGCTGCCGAGAGGGCGCGGTGGAGCCAGGCCGGGGGGAAGCGGACCCGCCGGTCGCGCCGGTCGACGGTCGCCCCGGCCTGCTCGAGCACGTCGAGGAATGCGGCGTTCAGGCAGTGGATGCCCACGCGTTCCAGGATGCCCCGCGCCGCTTCGTCAATCCGGTTGATCTGTTCCGCGGGCAGCGTCCGGTAGTAAGGGGCTCCGACACGCATCGATATGTTTCCTTATGACGGTTCCATGTCCGCTGGGCCCGGCTGTATCTTCCGCGGCCAGCGGTCTTTCAGTTTGGCGTCGACGAGCGGCGTGTAGACGCCGGGACGCCGTTCCCTGAGCGTATAGCACGGCATACTTCGATAACGCGCCAGGACGCCGGCGTCAAGATCCGCGCAGATCAGGTCCTCTTCCCAGGCCGCGGCTTCGGCCAGGACGCGTCCGGTGGGCGCGACGATCATGCTCTTGCCGGGAAAGCGCCATGGCCCGGCGTCGAGCAGCCCGCAGCGGTTGGCGAGCGCGGAGTAGGTGCCGGTGTCCCGGCAGCGGGCCCCGAACATCATGGCCGCCCAGCGTTGCCGCTCCCGGAGGACCGCGTCGTCGGTCCGGCAGGGCTCGATGTAGTCCAGGCGTTCCCAGCGTTCGGACCAGGCCGCGGGCATGAGGATCAACTCCGCGCCGAGCAAGGCCAGGATCGTGTGGGTTTCGCTGATTTCGTTGTCGAAGCAGATCCCGATGCCTACCGTGACGAACGGCAGGGCGAACACCCTGAACGCATCGCCCGGCGTGAAAAAGCCCTGTTCCCGCGCGGGAATGTGCATCTTGCGCTGGACGCCGACGAGTTCGCCCCGGTCGGCCAGTACAGCCGCATTATAGATGTCCTGCCCCTCTCGTTCGAACATGCCGAAGCAGGCCGCCGTACCGAAGCGGCGCGTCAGCGACACGGCCCGCCGGACGGCCGGGTCGTCGAGGGGCACCGCGCGCCGCCGGGCCGCCTCCGGGTCGTCCGGGTAGCCGCTCAGGAACACCTCGGGGAACAGCAGGAGCTCCACGCCGGCGTCCCCGGCCCGAACGAAGGCCTGCTCCATGCGGGCGACATTCTCGTCCAACGGGCTCGACGCCGAGGAGTCCCACTGTGCCACGCCTAGACGGAAACGCTTCATCGTACGTGCACGTTAACCTCTTTCGAGGCGCAAGGCCAAGGCACATTCTCGGGATATCAGGATTCGGCTTGCGCCGCGGCGGTGCCCCGGAAGAACAAGGTTCTCCGTATGTCCAGCCGGCGGTAGAGGCCGACCGGGAAGAGCAGAAAGCGCATGGGCCACGTGCCCCGGAGGACGTAGAGCACTTTCTCGGGGGCGGCGGCTTCGGGTTCGCGCACGCGGCGCACGAGCGCGATACAGCCCAGCCGCAAGGCCAGGGCGACCAGGAAAAGCAAATGGTAGTTGGTCCACAACCGCCCGGCGGCGTGCCATTGGAAATCCGCGGCGATCTTGAGCAAGCCGCCCCCGGCCATCGCGCCCAGGCCGCCGCAGATTCCCGCCAGACCCGTGATCGCCGCGATGAACATCGAGCGGTTTTGTTGAGGCGCGATCTTGAGCAGATACCCGTTGGAAGCGACCAGCATGCCCGAGGTCCAGATGCTGTCGAAAAGCAACATGACGGGGAGCACCCACATGGCGGTTCCGGGGGTCGCCAGGAAAAACGTGAGGATAATCAGCGATTTCAGCGCGAGGCAGACGGCCAGGATCGGCCGGTGGCCGTGCCGGTCCGCATGCCTGCCCCAGAACGGGGCGGCGAAGGCCATTCCCACACCCGCGGCGCACCAGATCAGTGTCGTCTGCCACACGCTCAGCCCGAGTCCCTTCAGCGCGTAGACCTGCATGAAGGCCGCCGCAAACATGACGCTGGCCGACCAGGCGCAGGAATAGACGACGAACGGACGGAACTGGGCGCTGCGCAACGGCGCCAGCATGGTTTCGATGACGGGTTTCCCGCGCATGATCGTATTCGGCGGCTCGCGCACCCAGGCAAAGAGCACGATGTCGACGATGCCCGCCACGGCAGCCGCCGTGGCGAGGATGGCGAAGGTGACGGTGATGGAGACGCGGACAAACGAGACGAAGGCCGCAACGGCCAGGAACGACGCTACCCAGGTGACGTACATCCAGCGCTGCCGCCCGCCCCAGTACCGGTTGAGCATCCGCCGGGGAATGAGGTCCGCCATCCAGGACAGCCACAGCGGGCCGGTGATGTTCATGAGCGCGGCCGATACGGCCAGCAGGAGGATGACGTACGCCACGCCCGCCGTGCCGCGCAGACCGGGAAAAACCGCGGGCGCCACGGCAAGCGGGATGTAGAGAAACCGCCCCAGGATGACCAGGACCATGAAGAGCGGTTTGCGCCGGCGGATGACGTTCGTGATGACAGCCCCGAGGAACTGCAGGGCAAGCATGACCATGGGGATTCCGCCGATCAGCCCGAAGTGCAGGTCCGTCGCCCCGATCTGCCGCATGAACTCGATGAACGCGGGACTGGTCGTGCCCGCGACGTACGCCATGGCCAGGCAGCCCGCGACCGTGATCAGCGTCAGCGAGCGCCGCAACGGCGCGATGGAGGCTGTACGTTTCATGCCTCGGCGGTGTCGGCCAGGACCACGTCGAACTCGGGCGGGTTCATGATATGTTTCTTGACCGTGCAGAGATTCGCCGTTCGCAAAATCGCCGTGCGGTATTTCGCGGGAAATCCCGCCGGCAGTGTCAGTTCGATGCGGATAGGGGAATACAGCTTTTTCTCCTCGTTCCGCTCCGCGCGCAGCCGCACGCCCAGGCCGCCGGTGTCGAGATGGCGCGTGTTGCAGAACTCCAGTACGTAGATGCCGACGCAGGTGGCGATGGATACGAAAAAGAGATCGAACGGTTCGGGCGCGGCGCCCCGCCCGCCGTTCCGGACGGACTGGTCGGTCTGCACCGTGCGCCCGTTGTAGTGCGCGTCCACGCGCTTGCCGCCGGGAAACGTGACCGTAATGTCCTTCATGCTTGCATCCTCGTTACTGTATCCGCTCGCTTCAATCCCGTCTCTCTGCAAGATGTTTGTGCCTTAATCCGGCGGACAGCGCAAGTAAAGCCGGAAACGCGGCCGGCGCATTTTGAGGCGGTCCTTCCGGGCCCGACCGGCAAGATGACCGCCGCGCCGCTGAGTGCCAAGGCCGCCCGACAGGGTTGGCCAGGGATGGCGAAGTTATGTTACACAGAGCGCTGT
>JAFGIZ010000232.1 GCA_016929365.1 Lentisphaerota bacterium | reverse complement strand
TTCCTGGAGGCGGGCCTGGAAGTCGGGCTGCGCGCGACGGTGAACCTCGAGACGCGCGCGTTCCTGGCCGAATACGCGGACGTCGAGATCACCTCGCCCGGCGAACCGGGCGTGACGTACATCATGGGCGCGGGGTTCGCGCGCCGGCCGGAGGCCGGAACGCCGCAGGCCCGGGGCCTGGCCGGCTACCGCCGCCGGGCGGGCGAACGGAACGCCGCCTTGATCGAACGGATCAACCGCCGGCTGCCCGTGATCGCACTGGATTACGCGCGCGACGTGCTGCCGCTCACCCCGGCCGGCGCCCCGACCGAACGCCATATCGTGTCCGCCTACGCGCGCAAAGCGCGGGAGGTGTTCGGCAGCGCGACGCGCACGGCGGCGTTCTGGTCCGAGGTCTTCGGGGTGAACCTGGAGGAAACCGCGGAGCTGCTCGCCGATACCCCCGCCTTCGAGGAACGCGTCCGGGCCAAGCTGGTCAAGCGCGGCGGCCTCGGCTACCGGCAACCGTCGCCGGACACCTTTCCGTCCGTAGACGCCTTCACCGGATGGGTGGCCTCGTGCGGGGCGATCCCGATGGTGACGTGGCTGGACGGCACGAGCCCCGGCGAACAGGACGCCGCGGCCCTGCTGGACGGCCTGATCGCCAAAGGCTGCGCCGCGCTGAACATCATTCCCGAGCGGAACTGGAACCTGGACGACCCCGCCGTCCGGGAACTGAAGATCCGCAACCTCGATACCATCCTCTCCCTGGCCGAAGACCGGGGCTTGCCGGTCAATATCGGCACCGAGATGAATAAGCTCGGCCTGCCCTTCGAGGACAAGCTCAACGGCGCGGTGCTGCAGCGCTACCGCGCGATCTTCCTGCGCGGCGCCCGGATCATGGTCGGCCACACGCGGCTGCTGCGCTACGCCGGCTATTCCTATATCGGGCCCCGCGCCCGCGCGGACTTCCCCGACACCGCCGCCCGGAACGCCTTCTTCGAAGCCGTCGGCGCCCTGCCGCCCCTGCGCGAAACCGACGCGCGCCGCCTCCAGGACGCCGGGCCGGACCGCGCCCTCGCCCGCCTCCGCGAGCAGGCGGCGGCCTGAAAAACACCCCGCCGCCGATGCGTACGCCCCCCGCCCAACAACAAAAAAAGAGCTTGCCGGCGCTGCACGATAATGATTAACTTTGCTCAGATTCAATCAGGACTGCGCACACTTGAACAATACGAACCAGAGCGGGTTGGCGGCGGAACGGCGGGACGCTATCCGGGCGATGCTGCGGGAGCGGCATGTCGCGCGCGTCGCCGAACTGGCGGAAGGGGCGGGCGTTTCGGAAGCGACCGTGCGGCGCGACCTGGCGGAGCTGGAGAGCCGCGGCTTTATCCGGCGCGTACACGGCGGCGCCGTGTCGCTGGAGGACGCCGTGCGCGAGGCGCCTTTTGACGACAAGGCGGAACTGGCCGCCGCCGAGAAGCGGCGCATTGCGGAAGCGGCGTTGCAGCGCATCAAGCCCGGCGACGCGATCTTTCTGGACGGGGGGAGCACCGTCCTGGCCCTGGCGCGGCTGCTGGCCGACCGGGACCGGCTCACGATCGTGACCAATTCCCTGCGCGTGGCCGCGCTGCTCGCGGGAGGCGGTCCGGATATGATTGTCGTGGGCGGCGAATTCCGGCGCATCAGCCAGACCTTTGTCGGCTCGCTGACGCGGCACGCCATCGAGCCGCTGCACGTGGACACGGCGTTCATGGGAACCATCGGCCTGACCGCCGCCCACGGCATGACCACCACGGACCCGCGCGAGGCGCTGACCAAGGAGCTGATCATGCGCAACGCCTCGCAGGTCGTCCTGCTGGCCGACAGTTCGAAGGTCGGCACGGTCTCGTTCGTCGCGTTCGGCTCGCTGCGCGACGTGGACGTGCTGATTACCGACAAGGGCATCGGGAAAACGGAAGAAAACAGGATCAGGAAACGGGGTGTCGAGGTCGTGAAGCAGTGAACGGCGTAACGCGAAGACGCCCGCGGATTTCGGACCATGACGGAACGAAAGCAAGAAGGAGATAAGAACATGCCGAACTATCTGAGCGACATGCGGCCCGTCTTCAAGCCGGAGACGGTCTCGTGCGGCACCATCCGCAACTACCGGTACCGGAAAAGCCTGAAACAGGAGCTGGCGGGCAAAGGCCTGACGAAACAGCAGGCCGTCGATCTGCTGGAAGACATGCTGACCATCCGGGAGTTCGAGCAGATGATCATCAAGCTCCGCTCGGGCGCGTACGAGCCGTGCGCACACTTCGACTACCGGGGGCCGACCCACGTATCGATCGGCCAGGAAGCGGCCTCGGTGGGCAGCGTGGCGGCGTTGGCGCCGGACGACTACATTACCTCCACGCACCGCGGGCACGGGGACAGCGTGGCCAAGGGGTGCGTCGCGCTGCGCGCCATGAGCACCGAACGGCTGCGGGAGCGCGTGCCGGACTGCACGGCAAAGAGCCGCAAGACACTGCTCGAGGCGGCCCTGGAAGACCACGTCTACCGGACCATCGCGGAGCTGTTCGGCAAGGAAGACGGGTACTGCCGGGGCCGCGGGGGCGGGATGCACATCGCCGATTTCACGGTGGGGCATCTGGGCGCCAACGCGATCGTGGGGGGCGGCGTGCCGATCGCCACGGGCGCGGCGACCGCCGCGCGGTACCTGCGCGAAGACCGGGTCGTCTGCTGTTTCGCCGGCGACGGCGCCTACGCCAACGGGGTGGTGCTCGAGTCGCTGAACTGGGCCAGCATGGGCCAGTTCACAAACCACCTCGCCAAGGACCATAAGTTCGGGCTGCCGATCGTGTACGTGATCGAGAACAACCACTACGGCATGACCGGCCGCGCCGACGACGAGGTGATGGGCATCGGCGAGCTGGCGCGCCGCGCGGCGGGATTCGCCGACAACAACATGCACGCCGAGGTCGTCAACGGCATGGACGTGCTGGCCGTGCGGGACGCGGTGCGCCGCGCGGCGGAAGGGGCGCGCCGCGGAAAAGGCCCCTACCTGGTCGAACTCGACACCTACCGCTACTACGGCCATTCGTTGAGCGATCCGCGGAACGAGTACCGCACCCGCGAAGAAGAAGCCGCCTGGCGCGACCTGGACCCGATCGAGACCTTCGCGGACGCGCTGGTCAAGCAGCGTGTCATGACGCGCAAACAAGTCGACGCGCTGCAGCGCAAGGTGGCCGGGCGGAACGCGCGCGCGGCGCAGAAAGCCGCCGCGTCGGCCGACCCCGATCCCGCGGACGTGATCAAGTACATGTACACCGATACGCGTGACGAACGCGTACCCGAGGCCTTCAGCAAGGTCGAAATCGTCCGGGAAGCCCCGCAGATCAAGCGGAGCGAGGCCGGCGAGCTGACCTACCGCGACGCCATCAAGGAGGCGCTCTTCCAGGAGATGCTGCGCGACCGCCGCGTCATTTTCTACGGGGAGGACGTCGCCGATTACGGCGGGGCCTTCAAGGCCACGAAGGGGCTGCTCGAGGCCTTCGGGCGCGAACGCGTCTTCAACACGCCCATTTCCGAAGCGTGCATCTGCGGGACGGCCGTGGGCGCCGCCATGATCGGGCTGCGGCCCGTGACCGAGCTGATGTACATGGACTTCGCGCTGATGGCCTCGGACCAGATCAGCAACCAGGCGGCGAAATGGCACTACATGTCCGGCGCCCAGACGACGGTGCCGCTCGTGTACCGCGTGTCGGTGGGCGGCGGCAAGGGGTATGGCGGACAGCATTCCCAGACGCTCGAATCGGTCTTCGCGCATATCCCGGGCCTGTACGTGGTCTATCCGGCCACGCCCTACGATGCCAAGGGCATGCTCAAGGCCGCGATCCGGGACAATAACCCGGTGATGTTCGTGGAGTCGCAGATCCTGTACGGCAGCAAGGGGCCGGTGCCCGAGGACGATTACCTCGTGCCGCTGGGCCGGGCCGAGGTGA
>JAFGIZ010000231.1 GCA_016929365.1 Lentisphaerota bacterium | reverse complement strand
GGAACGCCCGCCGGAACCCCCAACCCGGCCGCGGCGTCCGTGGTCCGGCCCGCGGCGCGCCCCACATCCGCAAGCGGCGGCAGCTGCTCCGCGCGCAACCCGCAGGCGTCGAGCGCCGCGGCCCACCACGAGCCCGACTCCATCGAATAGAACCCGCTCATGGCAGCGAGATTCCGGTCATACACCGGGCTGCCCGTCAATTGCATCACCGCGTAGCCGGAAAGAGGTATGACGCGGTGATCCCCCGCCAGCAGCCCGGGACAGGTGTCCCGCAGGCGGCGCACCTGGCAAAGCTGCTGCCCCGCCAGCAGCATCGGAAAACTGGCGTGCCGCGCCACCTCCGCGAACGCCGCGTTGGCGGCCAGCGCGTCGCGCGCCGCGCCGCCGCGCACGTCGAGCCAGGAGATAAACGGCATAAGCGGCGTGCCGCCGGCGTCCGTAACCGTGAACGTCTGCGCCTGGCTCGTCACGGCAACCGCGTCCGGCACGGGCCCGCCGGCCGCCTGCAGCGCTCCCGCCGCGGCCGTGCGCAGCGCCTCGATCACGCGGCCGCCGTCGAGCTCGACACGCCCCCCGGGACCCCGGTTGTACACGAGCGCGCAGGTCCCCTCCCCCGCCCGCCGCCCCGCGTTGAACACCGCGGCCTTGAAACTCGTTGACCCCAGATCAATCGCCAGTATCATCCCGCCCCACCCCTGTCACGGTTCACGGTTCACCGTTCAAATCAGACAGCCCGTTGTCTACCTGCCGCCCGACAAGGCCTAATACCCCTTCTCACAGTCCACCGCGATTTTCTCCGCGATCGGCTCCGATACCAGGCACTCGGTCGGCGCAAGCTGCACAATCGAGTCGGGTACCCGGGGCGTAACCGGCCCGAACAGGCTCAACCGCGTGACCAGCTTCTGCCACGACGTGGGCGTCCCGTGAATGCCGATACAGTAAACACTGATCCGGTGCCGGGCCTCCAGCACCTGCGCCGGGCCGATCGTGGCGGCCCGGGGCGGCACCGCGGCGATATCGCCGGCCGCCCCAAACGACCCGTGCAGCGAATTCTGCGCCAGCGTAAACGGACTCAGCGTCACGATCCCCGGCCCCCACCGCTTGAAAGCCTCGAGGTCGCCGGGCACTTCGGGAGCATCCGGCTCCGTAAAGGCCACGTGGCCGGTCCAGCCGGGACCCATGTAACAGATGTCGGCGCCGCCCAGGTCGGTCAGCATCGTTCCGTAGTCCCTGATATTCGCGTTCGTCAGGCCGATCATCTGACGCTCGGGCGGACGCAGCCCCGGATCGAGCCGGCTGTAAAAGTATTTCTTGAGGGCGTGCGTAAACCCGTGCGGCCAGGACTCCGGTGCAATGTTGCCGTCCTGGTCGGCGTACTCGTCCATGTTGAACGTGTAGAGGTTGCGACAGTCGATGCGGCAACGGTTGATCATCTCCGCCACCTTGGCGTAGAGCGGCCACGGCTGCGGCAGAATCATCACCAGCCGCTTGCCGGCCTCCATCGCTTCCTTGATCCGGAAAAAAATATCCATCATGAACGTGAACCAGACGTCGAATTCGCGGACCACCCTTACGTCCAGGTTGGGGTTGGGGTGGTTCTCGAAGTCCTCGCGTCCGATGTCCCGCACCGCCTCCAGCACGGCCTTGTCCCGGAACGGGACACAGGGCGACGGATCGTACGTAAACTCCGCGGTCTCAAACGTGCCCATGGTCTATTGCCTCCCCCCGAGCCATCTCAGTGTATTGTCGAACCCGATGCGTGTGCGTAAAGCCCCGGGAAGTTTGCGGAACTCGGTAATCTCCGTCAGGGGACCGCAGGCGAGGTCCAGCCGCCGCACCCGGCCCCGGGCGTCATGAAAGCGGCTCTTGAAGAGATGGTACGGCGTATCGGTGCCCCACATGACCGTATCGGGATACGTGTCGGCGATCTTCCGCATCGCGGCGGCATGCCGCCGGTAGTCGGCCGGAAAGCGATGCCGCTCCGCCGCCACCGATTCATGATTCCGGCACGCCAGGGTGCAGTGGATATGGAACGCGGACAGGTCGACCCAGCAGTTCTCCAGACCGGCCGCCGCGTCGAGGGCGCGCCGGTCAAAGCGGCAGGTATGCGCCAGGTCGAACCGCACGTCCGGGCGGGCGCGTACGACCTCCAGCATGGCAAACACGTCGGCCCAGGGATCGGCGGGATGCACCGCCGTATGGATGGCCAGCGGCACGTCGAGCTCGGCCGCCAGGTCCAGCAGGCACGCCCCGCCCTTGAGCATCGTGCGGGGGTCGCTCTGGATATAGCTGGTCGCCGTCTTCAGCCCGAACAACGGGTAGCGGACCGCCAGGTCGCGCAGGAACGCAGCCTGCTCCGCCGGCCGGCGGGCCGGATCGAAAAAGGCAAAAGGCAGCAGCCGCCCCGCCAATCCGGAAAACGCTTCGTAGATCTCGCGGCAGAGGCCGGTGTTCTCGGCTTCGTAGGGAAACGCCGACGTCCCTCCGGGATCGCGTACGAAACGGCCATGGCAGAACGCCCGGAACCGGAAGTACGACGAATAGACCATCGGAAAACACACGGCCGCGTCGATACCCTGCGCCGTCAGACGCAGCGACAGGTCCTCGCCCGACAAACCGTAGGGATAGTCGCCGCGCGCGTACTGGGCCGGGTCGATGCCGACGTGCGTGTGGGCATCGATCAGCCGGGCCTTACGCGCAAGCCCGCGCAGGATCGCATCGCGCGTGGATCGCGGGCGCCGCGCCGTCATACCGTCTCCATCGACCCGTTGGCCTGGCTTTTCAGCGCCGCCGTGAACACACGGTGGCTGTAGGCGGCCTCTTCCGGGGTCACACACCCCGCGAAGCGGCTGACGGGAGCGCCGTGCTCGAGCTCGTACAGGAACGCGGCCCACATCTGCAGGATCGAATCCGAGAACCCCATCTCGAAGATTCCGCCCGTAATGGACTTGTGCGCCGTCTCATGCCCCATGTCCAGCACCTGCCACGCCTGGTCGCCGCCCGTGTACTCCATGACGCTGAGCGTGTTGATCTGCTTGCTGCTCCATCGCGCGCACGCGGCCGTACCCATGATGTCGAGATACCACGTGTTCTTGTGACCGGGCGCAATGCGGTGCGTCTTGAGCGTCATCGGAAATTCGTGTCCCCCGCCGTCGGCGGCCGTACAGAGCAGCGTGGCGTTGTCCCATGTTTCGCAGGGCGCCATGCCTCCCCGGCCGTCCGGCCGCTCTGTAACAATGTTGCACAACGCCGCCGCGACGCGCGTCGGCAACCAGCCAGCCCGGAACGGCATGTGACAGGCGTGCATGCCCAGATCGCCCATGGCGCCGTATTCGCCGTTGAACTCCAGCTTGCGTTTCCAGTTGATCGGTTTATTCGCGTCCATGTCGCTGCAATGCAGGAATCCGCTGCCGACCTCGATGATCCGTCCGAAGGCGCCCTCCTCCAGCATGCGCCCGATGCGCTGGGGCGCCGCGAAGAACGCCGATTCGGAGCTGCAGCGCACGAATACATCCGGATGCTTCGCGAGGCAGTCCATAATGGCGCAATTGGCTTCCCGGTCGATGCCGAACGGTTTTTCGCCCATCAGGTGCTTGCCGGCCTCGATGGCCGCGCAGTAGGTCTCGGCATGCATGTTGTGCGGCAAGGCAATATAGACCGCGTCAACATCCGGGTTGGCCAGAACCTCGCGGTAATCGGCCGTCTGCTGCACGCAGGCCGGACAATGCGCGCCGAACCACGCCGTCATGGCCGGATTCACGTCACACGCCGCCACGATCTCCGGCCGCACGTCCATCTCGGCCAGGTGAAACCACCGCCCCGCCGCGCTGGCGAACTCCCGTCCCATGAGCCCGCATCCGATCACCCCGAATCTCACGGTCTTCATCACCCGGCCTCGTCCTCTCTGCGGTCCCGGCGGTCCCGCGCGGTTATTCGCCCATCATCGCCAACACGGCATCAACCATCACCCGCCCGGCCTCCGGCGCAAAAACGGCGTTCGCCGCTTCATAACCGTCTTGCGCGGCCGCTTCCGGGGTCACAATATACCCCTGCAGCTCGCCGTTGACCAGCGTCACCACGAAGGCCCGCCCCGGCGCCCGGCGCCGGATCTCCAGGCCGTACTCCGTAAAACACTCGCCCGGCAGGCCGGCCACCTGCACACCGCCCACGCGCAACACCTGGACATCGACCCGCGCGTACGCCGCAAGCTTCGCGTCCAGGGATCCGTCGGCGGCCGCACGCGCCAGGGCCGCGCGGCCCTCCGCCCCGAAAACGGCACATTCCGCCGTGCGCACGTCGCTGCGCGGGGCGCCCTCGCGCTTGAGCCGCTCGTAACGCGCCGTGCACGTCCGCAACAGGGCTTCCGCTTCCGCCGGCGCGCAAATCCGGTTCCGCGGCAGCGAAACCGAACGCCGCGCACCGCCAAGACGCGGCGCACGATCCCAGGCCTCGTCGTTCAAATTGTCCAACGCGGCACAAACGGCATTTCCCAGCCTGCGTCCCAGGCGTTCGGCTTCCGCAAAGGTCTGCCCCCTCACGAAGCGGCGTGTACTCTGGTTGCCGGCGGGCGCCATGTGATACGAGACCGGAATATCGCGACCCGCATGTTCCTGCACCTGCCGCCGCGCGTAATACGGAAAATCGGCCGAGATAAGGGTCGAATCCTCGTGCAGGACCGTGGGGTGCATGCCGTAGATTACGGAAACGCCGACCCACTCGCGGGAATCGGCCCGCCGCAGGGCCAGCACCCCGCAATCCGGATCGGTCACGCCGCCCTCCCTGAGCCGGTTGCCGCCGATCCCCGTCGCGTCGGCCCGCGCCCAGGCCAGTTCCGCCGGGACACACGACGCGCGGGCCTCCCGCACGGCATCCGCAAGCCGTTCCCCGATCCGCCCGAGATACTCGGGATCGGGACGCGGAATCGTGCGGTCGCCGGCCCAGGCGAGAAGGCTCGACGTCACCGGCCCCGAGTGGGTGTGCGTACAGCTGATCAACACGTCCGCCTCGTCACACCCCCCCGCCTCCGCCGCCACCGCGCGCAGGCCGCGGGCGACGTCCGGCTCGATCATCAGAATTTCGAGCGACACCAGCACCACGGTCGCCCCGCCCTGGCACAGCACCGTGGCCGTTGCCAGAAGCGGATCGTGAATTCCGGTGGACACGCGCTCCACATGCGGATACCCGTAGAGCGGCACCGGCCCGCGCGGACTGATGTCCGCTACC
This sequence comes from Lentisphaerota bacterium, assembly GCA_016929365.1. GTDB lineage: Bacteria > Verrucomicrobiota > Kiritimatiellia > UBA8416 > JAFGIZ01 > JAFGIZ01. Next base: position 8,787 of record JAFGIZ010000231.1, on the reverse strand, counting down.
CCTGTCCCCGCTTCAAGCATGTTCGATCCTCGCTCTGAATCGCCGCCGGAGAACACCGCCCCCCCTCAGTACCCCAGCTCCCGCTCCGTCTCGCCGATGGCCTCCTCGATGATGTCGAGCCCCTTCAGCAAGACCTCGTCTTCCATCACCACGGGCGGACTCATCCGCAGAATATGGCCGGCGGGAATCCAGGCCAAGCCTTTCCGGAAGGCCTTCTGATAAACCCGTTTGCCCGCCTCGTCCAGCGGCTCCCGGGTGGCCTTGTCCTTCACCAGCTCAATCCCCATCAGGCAGCCCCGGGCCCGGACGTCGCCGACAATGGCATGCCCGGCCTTGATCCGCTCCATGCGCTGCAGGGCCAGCTCGCCGAGATGCCGCGCCCGCTCCAGGAGATGCTCCTCCTCGATGGCCTCGATACAGGCCAGCGCCGCCGCGCAGGCCATGGGATTGCCGCCGTAGCTGCTGGAGGCCGAGATCGCCTCGAAGGACTCCTTGTACGGCTCCCGGACCGCCACACAGGTCACGGGAAAACCGTTGCCGAAACCCTTGCCCAGGGTCACAACGTCGGGAACGACGCCCCAGTGTTCGGTGCAGAGCCACGCGCCGGTCCGCGCCATGCCCGTCAATACCTCGTCGGTCATCAACAGGATGCCCTGCCGGTCGCACAGCGCCCGCATCTTCGGGAAAAAATCGTCCGGGGGCATCACCGACCCCCCCCACCCCTGGATCGGCTCCAGCACGAAACCGGCCGTCTGGTGCGCCGTCCCCTTGTCGAGATATTGCTCGTAGAACCCAATGTAGGCATCCGTGTCGATCGTCCCGTCCGCCTTCGTCCACAGGGGCCGGTACACGTCGGGACGCGGGACCATGTGAAATCCCGGCGCGCGCGTGGGCCCGTAAACGGGAGACCGGATGTGCCCCAGCGACACGCCGCCGTACGTCTTGCCGTGATAGTCGTAAAAACACGAGATTAACTCGTGCCGCCGCGTCGCCGCCCGCATGACGCGCAACCCCGCCTCGACCGCCGTCGTCCCCGAATCGTACAACTGGAACCCCGTCAGATCGCCCGGCAGAATCTCGGCCAGCTTCTCGACCAGCTTCGTCTTGACCGGGGTCGTGAAATCATGGGCGTTCTGCAGCGTGGCCGCCGCCTTCTGAACCGCCTCCGTGACCTTGGGGTGGCAATGCCCCAGCGTCGTGACATAAATCCCCGACGAGAAATCAATGTATTCGTTGCCGTCCGCGTCCCGCAACACACATCCGTAGCCCGACTCGAAGGTCACGGGAAAAAGCTTCACCTGGCCGCTCAACCCCTTGAAATAGGTCGTACAGCGCCGGTGCCAACGCTCCGATTCGGGGCCCGGGGGCGGAACCTTCATGTTCGGGATGCGCTCCAGGTCGACGTGGGCCCAACGGGGTGCCTCGCTCATTGCAGATGTCCTTTCTTCATGCTTTGTACCTCGATCAGATTGACGCCGGCAGCCTTGAGCGATCGCCGTACCCGGGAAGACAGGCCCGCATCCGTGATCAGTCCCGCCCAGTCCGCTAAAGACCCGGCGCGGGCCGTCGCCGTGCGCCTCAGCTTGGAGCTGTCCGCCACGATGTACACCGCGTCCGCTATCCCCGCGATCGCGCCGACCAGGTGGGCGACTTCGAGACTCGCGTGGTAACAGGTTCCGTCCGCAGCGACGGCGTCCGCCCCCAGGAACGCAATATCCGCGTGCAGCGCCTCGAGGGCCCGCAACGCCAGCGCCCCGCCCAGGTCGGGCGAACCGCGCCCCAGGCGCCCGCCCAGCAGGATAACCTCCATGGCTTCACAGTACTGCAACTCGGAAGCGATCGGCAGCGAACTGGTGATCACCGTCAGCCCGTCCCGAGCTCGCAGCGCACGCGCCAGGGCCAGGGTCGTGGTCCCCGAGTCGAGCGCCACGGCCGCCCCGTCCGGGACCAGCCCGGCGGCGCGCCGGGCAATCGCCTCCTTCGCCGCACGATGCTCCGCGGCACGCTCCAGGAATTTGAATTGAAAAACCACCCCCGACGCCGGCGCCGCCCCGCCGTGCGTGCGGACAATGCGGCCCTCCGCCGCCAACGCATCCAGATCGCGCCGGACGGTCATCTCGCTCACCCCGAGCTGCCTGGCCAGCGTCCCCACATGACACGCCCGCCCCGCACGCACCCGCCCCAGGATCGTCTCCTGCCGCCTCACTGCCCGACTCGATCTCATAATGTTACTTCTTAATCTATCATGTGCGATTCAACCATGTCAAAAAGAAAAGGGGTCAGTCCTATTATTTAGGTGTCCGGGGTATCGCTTGTTGTATGAGGGGCAGAGTCGCGGACACCTAAATAATAGGACTGACCCCTTCTCTTGACACGCCGTGCGCTGCCGGTTACCGTCCTCCCCTACGATCCCGGGAGGATGATCATGGAAAAGCTCGATGTCGTCATCATCGGCGCCGGCAGCGCCGGACTTTCCGCGCTGCGCCAGGTGCAACGCCATACGGACCGCTACCGCATCGTCGATAACGGGCCGCTCGGCACCACCTGCGCCCGCATCGGCTGCATGCCGTCCAAGGCCCTCATCCACGCGGCCCGTCAGTTTTACGACGCGCGGACCGGCTTCGCCGCCCGCGGTATCCGCGGCGCCGACGGCCTCGTCTGCGAGCTCCCGGCCGTGCTCCGGCACGTGCGCGAGCAGCGCAACCGGTTTGCACAGGCCATGGCGGCGAGAACCCGCGAGCTGGCCGGCGACCGGCTCGTCGAAACGCCCGCCGTTTTCGAATCGCTCCACCGCCTGCGCCTTGGCGACACGCCCGTCGAAACCGCCGTCACCGTGATCGCCACCGGCGGCCGGCCCGTCGTACCCCGCGCCTGGCGCACCTTCGGCAGCCGCCTCCTCACAAGCGAAACGATTTTCGAACAGGACGACCTGCCCGCCCGCCTCGCCGTCGTCGGCCTGGGCCCCATCGGCCTGGAGCTCGGCCAGGCACTGCAGCGCCTCGGGCGTAACGTCACCGGGTACGACGCAACGCAGAACGTCGGCGGCCTGACCGATCCGGAAGTCAATGCGGCGGCCGTGTCGGCCGTCGAAAGCGAATTCCCCATGCATCTCGGGGCCGAGGCAGATGTAACCGCCGCGGAAAACGGTTTGCAGGTCCGTACCGGGGATACCCACACGGTCGAGGTTGACGCCGTTATTGCCGCCATGGGCGTGCGCCCGAACCTCGACGGCCTGCACATCGACCGCCTGGGCATCGATCTTGATGCCCGCGGTCTGCCCGCGTTCGACTGCCGGACCATGCAGATCGGCGATCTGCCGCTTTTCGTGGCCGGAGACGCCAGCCGGTGCCGCCCCATCCTGCACGAGGCGCTCGACGAAGGCTTTATCGCCGGGCGCAACGCAACCGCCGGCCGCGCGGAATCCTATTGCCGGCGGGTCCCGCTGCGTATCGTCTTCAGTGAACCCCAGCTCGCCGTGGCCGGCCTCTCCCGCGACGAGGTCCGCGACCGCTGTCCGAATGCAGCCATCGGCGAAACCGACTTCGCGGAGCAGTCCCGCGCCATGATCGAAGACCGCGCGCAGGGCCGTCTCCACGTGTACGCCGATCCGGATTCCGGCAGACTGCTTGGCGCCGAAATGGCCTGCCCCGGAGCGGAACACCTCGCCCATCAGCTTGCCCTGATGATCCAGAACGGTATGACCGTCGCCCAGGCGCTCCAGGCCCCGTACTACCACCCGACCCTGGAAGAGGGGCTGCGCTCCGCTCTGCGGGACGCACAAACCAAGGCCGCCGCCCGCCCAGCCCCCGGCGAACTTCTCCTCTGCGACAGCACCCCCGAAGCCCCCCTCCGGTAATCCGCCCCCTTCACCCCGCCCCGCCGGCAAGTCCCCCGGGCCGCCGTCCCTCCGCCAAGCATTGCACCCCGCCGGCCATCCCGTTACTCTGCCCGCATGATCGTCCCGCTCTACGTCTGGGTCGCCCTCGCCGGCGCGCTGAGCCTGACGGTCGGTTCCATGATCGGCAAGGTCCTCCTGCGCTACCGCATCTGCGACGCCGGCCTTATCACCTGGGGCCAGGGCCTTGCCGCCGCGACGTTCGCCCTGATCCTATGCGCCGTCCTGCGTCTGCCCTTCCCGGCGGCCCGTGTCCTGCCCGTCATGGGCGTCGCCGCCTCCTTCATGCTCGCCGCCTGGCTCCTCAACCACGCCCTGCTCGAAGGCGATGCCAGCACCGTGGTCCCGCTCGTCGGCCTCAAGATCCCCATCACGGCCCTGCTCGCCTACGTCTGGCTCGACGAAGCCGCCGGCCCCGCCACCTGGCTTGCCGTCCTCTGCTCCGGCCTCGCTGTCTCGCTCTTCGGCGCCGGCCGCCAGGCCCCCGCCCAGGGCGGCCACGGCTACCGCCCCGTTGTCTCCATCGTCTTCGTCATCCTGGCCTGCTTCTTCTTCGCCCTGGCCGACGTCATCGCCAAGCGCACGCTGGACGGCATCACGCCGCTCACGCTGCTCCTGTGGTCCAACGCGCTCTGGATGCCCGTGGGCGGACTCATGCTGCTGCGGCCGCACTTCCGCCGGTACCGCGTTACCCCGCTCGACATCGGCTTACTCGGCCTGCGCGGCCTCTGCGTGCTCGGCGGCGTGTTCGGACTCTATACCGCCTTCCGGCTCGCCGACGGGGTCATCGTGCCCAACGTCATCTACGGCGCGCGCGGATTCTTCGCCCTCGCGGCCGGTTATGTCCTTAACAAAACCCTGCACCGGCCCCTGGAGCGCCAGTCCAATGCCGTTTACGCCCTGCGCCTCGCCGCCACCCTTCTTCTCGCCGCCGCCGTCTTCCTCGTCATCGCGTAAGAAGAAGGGGTCAGTCCTATTATTTAGGTGCCCGGGTATGCTGTCTTACAGGATAAGCAGAGTCACGGACACCTAAATAATAGGACTGACCCCTTCTACGCACGCTTCCCCCGCCCGGCGGGCCCGGCCGTCCACCCTGCTGATCCCGTCACAAGGATCTTCCTCTCACTCGCACCCCCTGAACCCCAACGCGCGCACGATTGCCTCCCGCTCCACGGGCGCGAAGAAATACGCCGCCGTCTCGCACACCGCAACCTCCCTCAAATTCTCCCGCACCCCTGCGAGCTGCCTCCGCTTCCCCACGATCGCCGCCGGCCGCCCCGCCCGCAAGGCCCGGTCCACCGCCCGCGGATACCCCGGACACCGGTCCTCCGGCTCCTTCCAGCGCGCCAGGATCCGCTCCCCGCTCGCAAACATGAGGTTCCACTGCAGACTCGGGTCGAGACAATACACATGTCCGATGCCGCGCTCCTCCAGCTCGTCAATCAAACGTCCCAGCGCCGCCTCCTGGGTCAACGCCGTCTCCCCTTCCCCGCCGTCATACGGAAACCCCGCAAAGTACGGCGCCGCCGCCAGGCCGCTCAACACCGCCAGGCCGCCGGCCGCCTGCAGCAGGCTCCGCCGCCTGCCCCGCGCATCCGCCCATTCCCGCGCCAGGAGCATCACCAGGAATCCCGGCGCCGGCAGCAAGTAGCGGTACCCGAAAAGGGGACTGTCGCTTACCGCGCTCAGCAGCACCGGCGCTGTCATGCCGATCAGGCAGCACAGCGCAAACCCCGATATCCGCCGCCGCGCAATTTTCCACACCGCCGCGGCCGCCGCCAACACGAACAGCCCCGCCCAGACCGCGCCCGCCGCCCGCACGGCCCAACCCGAATCGACCGGCCGGCCGAGATAATAACTTCCGCCGAACGCCGTCCGGACCCGCTCCGGCAAGGCCGCCAACCCGGCCCCGGCATCCACGTACCCGAACAATCCCGGATCGTAATACGTTCCCGCGCGCGCCTTCAGCCATACCCCCGCCACGGCCGCCGCCAGCGCCCCCGCCCCGATCCACGCATAATCCCGCCGCGTCCAGCGGCCCAGGCCCAGGAACAGGAACGGCAGCAGCCCCGCCAGCCATAAGGGCTGACACAGATAGACCAGGATGAGGTTGCCCCCGATCAGCGCTGCCACGGCCCCGCGTCCCCGCGGCATCCCGCCCAGCCGCGCGGTCAGCCAGATCGTCAGATGACACAGCAGAAACGCGCTGATATACCCGCCCCGCGCCTTCATCGACCACAGGAACCACGCCGGACAGCTCGCCAGCAGCAGCGCCGCGATCGCCGCCGCGCTACGGGACACGTAGTCGCGGACACTCAACACCAGGAACAGTCCCCCCAGGCACCACAACAGCAGCATCGCCAACTTCAGCACCGCGGTGCTGCTCCCGAACAGCGCGAACAGTCCCGCCGCCGTCCCCGCCTCCAGCAGCGAAAACCCGTAGTTCTGACCGTAGAAGAAAAGCGGCAGCGCCTTCCCCTGCGCCAGGTGCCGCGCCATCAGCCCCAGCACCGCCTCATCGCCGTCCGGCAGCATCCCGCTGGTCAACTGCGGCAGCCGCGTCAACAGCACCAGCGCCGCCGCCCATAGAACCGTCCGCCTCACCCGCCCCCCAATCCTGTCAAAAAGATCTACCGCTCCGCCCACACTCCCCTCTCTTCACCCTGACACCTTGGCGGCCAGCGCCGTCACCCGCTCCCCCAGCGCCCGGCACTGCGCCTTCACCCGCTCGTCCGGCGCCCCGATCGACACGGGTCCGTAATGATCCCCTTCCGCCGTCCCCGCCACGATCATCCCGTGCACCAGCAGCGCATGCAGCAGATCCAATACCGTCGTCTCGTTCCCGCCGCCGATATTCGCCGCCGACGCAAACGCGCCCCCGACCTTGCCTTCGAGCTGACCGTGGTACTTGATGCTCTTATCCAGGAACCGCCGCATCTCCCCGCTGCTGTGCCCGTAATACGTCGGCGACCCCAGCACCACCGCGTCCGCCGCTTTCAGCTCGTCTACCGACGTGTCCGCGACCTTTTTCAGCGTCACGTCCCCGCCCGTTTCCTTCGCGCCCTCCGCCACGTACTGCGCCATTTGCTCCGTATTGCCCGTCCGCGAGAAATATACGATCAGTACCTTCGTCATGATATCCTTTCTCCTTTCGCTCCCGCGATACCACCTTCCCGCCTTTCCGTCCAGCCCTGAACGGGAGGAACGGTTTCCACGCCGTCCGCAAGACGCCGTAAACCATCGACATCGTCCGCGCCGCATGATACCGCTTGTCCGGAACCGGCAAAGGGAAAGACGACGGCCACGCCGTTTGCAAAACCATGACTTCCGACTCCGCGCGACATGACCGCATGGCCTGGTGGCACGATGCCAAGTTCGGCATGTTCGTGCACTGGGGCTGCTACAGCCTCCTCGGCCGCGGCGAGCAGGTCATGCTGCGCGACATGATGCCGCTGGACGAATACGGCCGCCTGGCATGCGACTTCCGGCCCGCCGCGGACTGGGCTGACCGGGTCGCCGACCAGGCCGTACGGGCCGGGGCCCGTTATATCGTGCTCACGGCCCGGCATCATGACGGATACTGCCTGTTTAAAACCGCGACGCACCATTTCAACGCCCCGCAAACGGGGCCCGGCCGCGATCTGATCGCCGAATACGTCGCCGCCGCCCGCGCGCGCGGCCTGCGCGTCGGCCTCTACTATTCACTCATCAACTGGCGCTGGCGCGGCTTCTGGAATCCCGCGGGATATCCGGACGAGCTGCCGCGCATCGTCGAGGAGATTCACACCCAGGTGCGCGAGCTGATGACCCAGTACGGCAGAATCGACATCCTGTATTACGACACGCCCCTGGTCCCCGGCGCCCACACCCCCGGCTCATCCGGCTACGCGGCCTGTCCTCTCGATCAGACTCCCGCCGCGTTCTACCGGTCCGCGGAGCTGAACCGCGCCGTCCGCGCGCTGCAGCCGGACATCCTGATCAACGACCGCAGCGGTGTACCGGAGGATTTCGGCACCCCCGAGCAGCGTATCACGCCCGAGCGGGAAGGGCGCGCGTGGGAGACCTGCATGACGCTCAACGACGCCCCGAACTGGGCGAATATTCCGTATTCCTTTGCCGACAAGACGGCGGGCCAGGTGATCCGCAATCTCATGGATGCGGTGCGCCAGGGCGGCAATTTCCTGTTCAACATCGGCCCCGACGCGCGCGGGCACGTCGCCGCGCGGGACCGCGCGGTGCTCGACCGCGTCGGGCGCTGGTTGCAGGCGCACGGCGAGGCCGTTTACGGCACGCGCCCCGGCGGCATCTACCGCCTGCCGGAACAGGGGCCCTGTTATCATTACGGGATGTTCACCTGCCGCGGCAGCACCGCCTATCTCACCCTGTTCTACTATCCCGGCGACTACCTCGTCATCTCCAAGGTCGAACCCGCCGTCCGGCGAGCCGAGCTGCTGACCACCGGCGCGCGTCTGACCGTCGAGCCCTTGTCGAATTTCCGCTGGAAGATCGGCGGTCTGCCTTCCGCGCCGCCCGACGACCTCCCTCCGGTCCTCAAGCTGGAATTCGAAGCCCCGCCCCGCCGCCACGGCTTCTCCGGCGACGCCTGGCTCGACGGCCGCGCCCCCTGACTTCCCCTGTTGCCATGCCCACAGGGCAACACAGTCACAAACAGTTATCAGCCGCGGGTGTTGACTTGGCGAAGCCAATGATCTACATTGCTGCCGGTTGGTCGGTCATTACCAGGTTACCGTTTGCACCGCGGCGACATGGGGCGCCTGGCCCGCCAACATGCTGCCGGAGGCGGCACGAAGAATCGGGCTCGCCCCGGCGTAGTTCCGCCGGAGGCGGGACGAAGAATCGGGCTCGCCCCGGCGTAGTTCCGCCGGAGGCGG
>JAFGIZ010000230.1 GCA_016929365.1 Lentisphaerota bacterium | reverse complement strand
GCCGCGCTGCGCGCGCACGAAACGGGGCGGCCGCTGGCGGACGTCCTGCGCGAGCAGGACGATCCGGCCGGCGAACTGCAGGCCTTCGGGGCCGCAATTCAGATGGCGCCGGCCAAGGCGATCGGGCAGGATCTTTCGCCGGCCGATGCCGTGCGTTCGCTGATCCTGCGGATCTGGCAGCGCGAGCTGCGCCGGCAGCGCGAAGCCCTGGGCCCGGAGGCCGGGAAGGCGCGGGCGCAGCTGACCTATGATATCAAGGCGCTCGGCAACTGGACGGACGGGTCGGCCGTTATCGAGCTGATGCTGGAGCGTTAGCGCCCTTGCGGCCATGAACGGAAAGTAGGTGTGTGTATGACCGTATTTCGTATCCAATTGAGGTGTTGCGGCCGCGGCATGATGTGCGGGCTCCGGTGGGTCATGCTCCTTTGGGCGGCGCTCACCGTGTCGGCCGGATGCCGCACCATGCCGCCGCCGGGGAATTCCGAGCGCCCGGCGCCGATCGTTACCGCGCTGCAGCGGGACGCGGACTGGGAAACCGCCCTGCCGCGCCTGCGGGCGATGGGCTGCAATCACGTCTGGCTCGGCTGGGCCGCGCAGGAATTGGCCCCGCAAGCCGAGGCCGCCGGCATTGAACCGGTGCTGCTGCTGCACCCCGCCATGGATACCCCGCCCAGCCACGATCCTTCGGAATGGGTGCATTGTTACCTCAAGACGCTGTGGAAGGAAAAAGCCGAGGGCCCGCTGAGCCTCCCGCTCAGCGAGGTGTACGATTCCCGCGAGTTCTATTTCGATCCGCGCACGGACCCCGGCCGTGTGCGGGTGGTGGCGCGGGGCAGCGGCCGCGTTCTTCCGCCGTCGGCGTGGGAGGCGGATTGGTCAAACCGGCGGATCGAAGTGCGCGGCGGCGCGACGGGTGAACAGTACCGCGCGATTTTCCCGGTCGCCATCGTGAAATCCGCCCACGCGAATCCCCAGAAATCGTATCCGCCGCGTTACACGGACGGCGTCTCCAGCCCGGAGCGGCGTGCCCTCCACTACGAGCAGGTCCGGGCCAAGGTGCGGAACTTCCCGGAGGCGTCCGTGTTCCGCCCGACCTCGTTGCAATATTTCTTTCTCCTGCTCTGGCAGCCGCCCGCGGCCGGGGAAAAGCGGGGCGACTACATGGCGTACTCCGCGTACGCTTACTGGGCCGGTATGAACCCCGCGCGCCTGGCGTTGTACGAGGCGCGCTACGGCGAGGCGTTTGATCCATTGTGGATCATGGAGCGCGGATATGGCGAAGAGGGTTACCTGCCGCATCCGGCTTACCGCCGGTGGATCGACCTCATGCGCGAGGAAGTGGGCGAATATGCGCGGGGCATGAACGACATCATCCACGCGGGCGGCCGACGGTCTCGCTGGTTCTGGGGCGACGACTGGAAGGGGGTCGAACCGTACCTGGGCGACGTCGACAGGGCGGGATTCGACGAAGTCGTTCTTTCCCTGAGCGGGGGCGCGCCTTCGGTCCGCCGCCTGACCGGGTTTTCTTCCCCGGCCCGGCGCATCATGCGTTTGCCCTGGATCAACCTGGAGCGCGACCATCCCGAGATATTTCACGAGCGGTGGGCCGAGCATTGGCGCTGGATCCGGCGCGAGACGTTTGTCCGCTGTCCCGCGGGCATCACCGTCGGCGGGGACGTGCGGGGCGCCTTCGACGCCGGGTTGGGGGAGCCCATCGTGGACACCATGCGGGAATTCCGGAAAATCCACAGCCGGATATACGAAAAACGGCTGTTCGACAACGACGGGCTGACGTTTTACATCGCGGACGCCTGGGGGCCCATGCGCGCGTGGACCGTGCCGTGCCACTATGTGTCCCGCACGGAGACCCTCAAGGCGATGGTCGACTGGCCGGTGAAGATCCGTTTTGTCTCCTTCGATCAAATCGCGTCCGGCGGGGTGCCGGACGACGCGGCACTGCTGATCATCGCGGGCGAGCCGGATACGGCCTGGGCCGGCGGAGATCTCTGGGAAAACCCGGAGCTGGTCGGCGCGGTCCGCGCCTACGTCGAGGGGGGCGGGGGGCTGTTGGCCATGGGCGGGGCGTCGCTCACCGGCGGAACGTTCGCCCTCGGCGACCTGCTCGGGATCGCGTACCGGGAACCCGCCACGGCGCGGGCCGCCGATCGACTCTGGAACGTGACGCGCTGGGTCGATGCGGGCCGCTCCCCGTCCGCCTTCGACACGATGCAGGATACCTACCTGAAACGGCAGCCCGAACTCGTGGAGGACCGCCTGCCGCCGCCGCTGCGCGGCGACTTCGGATTGCCGGCGCCGTCCCTGTTCTACGGCGACACGCTGATCGACGCGCGCGCGACCGCGGCCGTGATCGCCCGCGACGCGGACGGCGGACCGGCCGCGGTGCTTGCGTCACCGGGCCGGGGGCGGGCCGGCTATCTCGCGGGTTACGGGAACAACCCTCGCTTTCTCAAGGTGCTGTCCTTCTATCTCGCGGGGGCCATGGACGCCCTGGCACGCCTCGACAGCGATCACCCGTCCGTGGCCGTTTACGCGTACCCGGAAGAGCGCCTCGCCATTGTGTTCAACCACGGCCCGCGGGCAGTGGACGCGCGCGTGCGGCTGGATCCGGCCGTACTCGGCCTCGCGGCGGCGGAAGGCGGGCTCCTGCTTCGGGATCTCGACGAGGGCCGGGACCGCCCGGTGTCCCGGGAGGCTCTCCGCGAAGGCATCGACGTATCTCTCGATCCCGGGCAGACCGTGTACTGGCGGCTGGAAACCCCTTGAAGCCCTGCACTGCGCAACGGCCCATGGGAACGACCGGTCCGCAACGGCCTTTTTATGGCTCCCTGGTCATCCAGGGCGCGCCGGTCTCGCGCGGCTGTAAACCGGCGCGAGCGACCAACGTTTTCGCAGGGTCTTTCTGTTTCGTGAGGGCTGTTACGCGCAAGATCCGCCCGGGTATGGCTCCGGCAGCGTGGATGACCTGATGGCAATCTCGCCCTGTTCATTGAGCGCGATACGCTCGCGCTGGATGATCTTGCGGCCGTCGACGAAGTCGTCTCCCACCTCCTGAAGTCGGGCCGTGAGCCTGGCCTCGAGCTCGGCGACCCGTTTCACGTGGGCCGGTTCGTCAACAAGATTGTGCCGCTGCCGGGGATCAGCGACGTTGTCGTACAACAACCACGGCCCCGCGAGAGTCCGCACGTAGGTATAGCGTGTGGTATGAAGGCCCCGGTACTCGCGGCCGCCGTTGTCGTAGCGCCACTCATGAAACGGCACATACAGCGCCAGCAACGCGTCCTCGATTCCGGATGGGGTTCCGTTCAGGATCGTTTGGCTGAAATCCCGCCCCTGGCACGCCTCGGGGATGGACGCCCCGCAGAGCGCCAGAAGCGTCGGCATCAAGTCCGGCGCATCGAGCGGCGTGTTGTCGGTTCCCGGCCCAGCCCCGCCTGGGTGCCGCACGAGGCAGGGGACACGAATGGACTCGGCCCACGGCCTCTGCTTCCGGAAGTGCCCCTGGCTGCCGAGCATGTCTCCGTGGTCCGACGTAAACACGACGATGGTGTCCCGATCCCGGCCGGTTGCGGAAAGAGTGCCCAGCAACCGCCCAAACGCCGCATCCAGCGCTGAACAGTGCGCGTAGTAGCCCGCCAGCTCTTCGCGGGCTTGGTCCGCGAATGCCTCGGGCACGTTGGGCGGCAAATGCATCCGTTGCGGATTGTACATCGCCTCGAATTGCGCCGGTGCACTGCCAAAAGGATTGTGCGGCGGCCCCCAGGAGAGAAACAGCGCAAAGGGGGCGTTTTCCGTTTCCTCGCGGAGATATCGGCATGCCTCGTCTGTCTGTGCGTCCGCGTCGTATCCCGCCCACCGGTGCGGTCGAGGGTCGTCGTCGCAGTAGTAGTACGATTCTTGATAGTCGTGCGAACACTCAAACCCTTTCCACCAGTCGAAGCCGAGACGTCGCTCCGGCGGCACAAAAGCATTCCGGCCGTTTCCGTCGAGGTGCCATTTGCCGATGTAGGCGGTGCGGTAACCCGCATGGCGCAAACACTCGGCGAGGAACGGGCCCTCGTATAGGCGGTACAGGCATTGGTCATTAACCATCATCCGGTGACGGTTTGGATACACGCCCGTCATCAGGGACGCCCGGTACGGACTGCATACCGGGCAACCCGAAACGGCATTGGCGAAATTCAGGCTTTGACCGGCAAAGCGGTCGATATTCGGCGTCACCACATTGCGGTCACCGGCGTAGCCGGTAGCCTGGAAACGCCATTGATCGGCGAACACGAATACCAGGTTGTATGGCCTATTCATTGTGCTGGACGATCTCATGGCGTTGGGGGTTTCTTCCCGAAACAGGCTACGGCGAGGCGGGGCGTTTGACCGCGCGGGCGCGGAGAGGGTAGCGCAGGCGCAGGTCGTCCTCGAGGAGCACTTCGACCCAGTACGTGCCCTCGGTTTCGAAGCGGACGTTTACGAAGAACTCCACGCTGGTCGCGGTGGCTTCGGCATTGGCCAGGACAACCGTGACGGGTTTGCCGCGGGCGAGCGCGTTGCCGTCGGGCCGGATGATGCGGCTGTGCTGGGTGAACCGGCCTTCGCCGCAACACCAGCGGTTGACGAGGCAGATACGCTGGAAGACGGCGGGAAAGGCGGGGACGCCGAGCGTGTCGAAGAGCCCGATCAGGATGAATTTCCCGTTGCGTTCCTGCCGCACATCGTCGCAGAGGATGCTCGATTGCAGGTCGGGGATCATGCCCGGCGAGCTTCCACGGACGGCGCGGCGGGTTCCCTGACCTGCTTTAGAATGGCCCAGGGTGTGAGGAAGAGGATCTTGAGATCGAACAGCGGAGAGCGGTTGCGTTCGTAGCTGATATCGTAGCGGATCATTTCCTGGAACGTGGTGCGGTTCTTGCCGCGGACCTGCCACAGGCCGGTCATGCCCGGGACCGAGTCGAAGCGCTGCGCGTGCCAGCGCAGGTATTCTTCGGCTTCGTAAGGCAGGCAGGGGCGGGGCCCGACGAGGCTCATGTCGCCGCGGAGGACGTTGAACAGCTGCGGCAGCTCGTCGACACAGGCCGCGCGCAGCACCCGGCCGCCGGGGATCAGCGTCTGCGGGCGTTCGAGCTTGGTCATGGGCCGGGTTTCCTTATCCTCGACAATCAGCTTGCGCACGTAGCGCAAGTGCTCGTCGGTATCAACGTTCACGGGCATTGTGCGGAACTTGAAGAGGGTAAAGGGCCAGCGCATATAGCCGACCCGTTCCTGGCGGAAGAGGACGGGCCCCCGCGACACCAGGCGGATCCACGCGGCCGCGGCCAGCAGGACGGGGGAGAGCAGCAGGATCAGCAACGCGGAGCCCGCCACGTCGAGCATTCGCTTCCAGCGCGGCATGGGCCGGTAGATAAAATGCGCATGCGCGCGCAGCGCCTCCTTTTCGCGAGGCGCGGCTTGCGGGATGCCGTCGGGAAAATAAAGCGGGAGCCGCTGTTTGGCCGCGGAGGCCCGCGCGCGGTCTGCGGCGAAGGGCGTGGGCACGTCGTCGCCGGGAAACCAGCTGTCGGGATAGGTGTACACGGTATAAATCCGGCGGGGCTCCCCGAAAACGGTCCGGCAGAGCGCGTCGGCGATTTTTTCGGCGTCCTCGCGGATGACGTAGGGCAGGATCGCCCCGACGTGGCGCGGGTCGTACCAGCCCATTTCGTCGGTATCCCGCAACCGCTCGTTGAGCTGCGAGACCAGCCGCCGCTCTGCCGCCGCCTGCTGCGGCGCGCCGCTGAGGCGAAAGACCAGGAGTGAAAAATTGTGCCCGTTGCGATCGGCCCGTGCGCGCTCGCGCACGATCAGCGAATGAAAATCGTCGGGCCGGCTGACGCCGATCGGCTTGAGACGGTTGAGCCGGGCGCCGACGGATCCGGGCCCGAACAGGCGCTGCCACCAGGTGCGGCGCGGCCAGTTGTCCGAGGGGTAGGTATAGATCGTGAAGGCCGGGGGCGAGGTGACGGCGGCCACGATTTCCGAGACGTATTCCGCGACCTTCCACGCGCCTTCCGCGGGAGTAAAAGGCAGCATCACGCCGAGCTCGCGCCGGCTGTACCAGCCCAGCTCGTCGGTCCGTCGGAACCGGTTATGCATGGTGCGGACCAGGCGGCGGATGAGGACGCTGTTCTCGTCGGAGGTGCCGACCTCGAAAACGGCGAGGGAAAAGCGGCTCCGGTAGCGGTCCGCCCGCCGGCATTCCCGGTCGAGCAGTTGCCGGAATTCGCGCGGCGTGTAAATGGGGCTGACCCCGCTGGATTGCCGGAACCACATGATGACGGCACACTATAACAGCGGCGGCGGGGCGGTGTCTAATCCGGAATGGGCTTTTTCGCGGACGGCACACGGGTTGCCTTTGCGCGCGGGTATGCTACGCTGCCGGGGTTCAAAAGAGGAGATGCAGTATGGCGAAAAACGTCGTTATCGCGCAGTCCGGCGGCCCGTCGCCGGTAATCAACAACTCCCTCTACGGCGTCATCGAGGGGTGCCGCGCCTATCCGGACACCTTCGGGAACCTGTACGCCGGCTGGCACGGGATCGAAGGCGTTCTGAAGGAGGAGTTGCTTGACCTCTCGGCGCAGGACCCGGACGAGATAGCGCTCTTGCGGACGACGCCGGCGGCGGGCGCGATCGGCACGTGCCGCTACAAGCTCAAGGACGCGCGGCGCCGCGATTTCGCGCGCGTGATTGACGTCTTCAAGGCGCACGGTATCGGCTATTTCTTCTACAACGG
>JAFGIZ010000229.1 GCA_016929365.1 Lentisphaerota bacterium | reverse complement strand
TTTCGTCGCGGTGCTGCCGGATGCCGAGGCGCATTATGCCCTCCTGTTGTCGCAGCCGCGGCGCCTGGATATTCTGCTGGCCGTCTTCGCAGGAAGCCAGTTCCTGGCCGATACGCTGCGGCGTTATCCCGCCTTCCTGGAATGGGCGACGGACCCGGCGGTGCTGCGGGGGCGCCGCGATGCCGGGCGGATCGGGGCGGATCTCGACGCGTTTCTGCGGGAGGCGGGACCGGGAACGGAGCGGCTGAACGCGTTGCGGCGGTTCCGCCGCCGGGAGATGTTGCGGATCGGCACGCGCGACATCTGCCTGCGCGCGCCGCTGGAATCCGTGACGGCCGACCTGTCCGCCCTGGCCGACGCGGTGATTGCGCGGGCCCTCGAGGCCGCGTGGGCGGAGGCGGACCCGGGGCCGCAGGGTGCGCGCTTGCGGGCGGGGCTGTGCATCATGGCCCTGGGCAAGCTGGGGGGAGGCGAGCTGAACTACAGCTCGGACGTGGATCTCATGGCCGTGGCGGATACGGAAGCCGCGGCAGGCTGCGCCGGGGCGGAGGAAATCTGGACGCGGGTCGTAAACCGTCTGCGCGAAGCCCTGAGCCGCCACACGGAAGAGGGCGTGGCCTACCGGGTCGATATGCGGCTGCGCCCGCACGGGACCGCCGGTCCCCTGGTTGCCGGCCTCAACGCGGCGGCGCGCTACTACGCGGAACGGGCGGCCTTGTGGGAGATTCAGGCGCTTGTCAAGCTCCGGCCGGTAGCCGGCGCCGGCGCGGCGGGCGCGCGGTGCCTGGAGGCGGCGCGCGCCGCGCTGGCGCGCCCGCGGCGGGGACGCGAAGTGGCGGACAGCGTGCGGTCCATGCGGGCCCGTGCGGCCGAGGGGCGGTCCGGCGCGGGTCGTACGGACATCAAGTCCGGACTGGGCGGCATCCGGGACATCGAGTTCCTGGTCCAGGCGCTCCAGCTCGTGTATGCGCACGAGGATCCGGACCTGCTGACCGGCCATACACTCGAGGCCCTCCGCCGGCTGGCGCGGAAAGGGCGGCTCGACCCCGGGGTCGCGGACAGCCTCGCCGAAGACTACAGCTTCCTGCGCCGCACGGAGCACTTTCTACAGATCCTGGAGGACCGGCAAATCCACGCGCTGCCGCGGGACGCAGCCCAGTTGACCGCGCTGGCACGGCGCGTCCTGGGCCCCGAAACCACCCGCGAGCAGTTCGCCCAAAACGTGGACGCCGCCCAGCGGCGGACCCGGGAACAGTACGAACGACACATGAAAAAAGTTTCACAAGTGTAGCAAAAAGCACCTGATGTATACATTTATGTTACACATTCAATAATGGAGGGTTCTCACTAACTAATTAACTGGAAACACCTTGCATATGAAACAGGCAGTTGGCATGGCAGGTGCGAAGGGATACGGCAGCGGGTCCGGCGGGAGCCGGGCGTTAACGGGAGTGTAACGGAGAGGAGGCAGACATGCTGAAGATGGAAACACCGAAGGACGTAGAGGCCTTCATCAAGGAGGAAGGCGTGGAGGTCGTGGACCTGCGGTTCATGGACTTTCCGGGGCTCTGGCAGCACTTTTCGGTGCCGGCCCGGGAGGTTGACGCGGCGGCCTTCGAGAACGGGCTGGGCTTTGACGGGTCCAGCATACGGGGCTGGCAGGCCATCAACGAATCGGACATGTTGGTCAAGCCGGTTCCGGAGACGGGTTTCATAGACCCGTTTTTCGCGGCCAAGACGCTGGTCCTGATCTGCAATATCTGCGACCCGGTGACGGGCGCGGACTATACGCGGGATCCGCGGAACATTGCGCGCAAGGCGGTGGCGTACCTGCGCGGGCTGGGTATCGGGGATACGGCTTACTTCGGCCCCGAGGCGGAGTTCTTCATTTTCGACGACATCCGTTTCGGCCAGAACGAGCACGAGGGCTACTACCACATCGACTCGGTGGAAGGCCGCTGGAACACGGGGCGCCCGGAAGCGCCGAACCTGGGCTACAAGCCGCGGTACAAGGAAGGGTATTTTCCCGTGCCGCCCACGGACAGCATGCAGGACATCCGCAGCGAGATGATGCTGACGCTGGAACGGATCGGGGTGCCGATCGAATGCCAGCACCACGAGGTGGCCACGGGCGGCCAGGCGGAAATCGACATGCGGTTCGCGCCGCTGGTGCCGATGGGCGACATGCTGCTGAAGTACAAGTACGTGATCAAGAACGTAGCGCGCAAGCACAACCGGACGGTGACGTTCATGCCGAAGCCGCTGTTCAACGACAACGGCACGGGCATGCATACGCACATTTCCATCTGGAAAGGCGATACGAACCTGTTCGCGGGCGACGGGTACGCGGGCCTGTCGGAGACGGCATTGCACGCGGCCGGGGGCATCCTGAAGCACGCGCCGTCGCTGCTGGCGTTCACGAACCCGACGACGAACAGTTACAAGCGGCTGGTGCCGGGTTTCGAGGCGCCGGTGAACCTGGCGTATTCGAGCCGGAACCGGAGCGCGGCGGTCCGCATTCCGATGTATTCGCCGTCGGCGAAGGCCAAGCGGCTGGAATTCCGGTGCCCGGACCCGAGCTGCAATCCGTACCTGGCCATGTCGGCGATCCTGATGGCGGCCCTGGACGGCATTCAGAACAAGACGGATCCGGGCGATCCGCTGGACAAGGACATCTACGATCTGCCGCCCGAAGAGCTGGCCAAGGTGCCGACGACGCCGGGCTCGCTGAGGGAGGCGCTGAATGCCCTGGCGGCGGACCACGAGTACCTGCTCAAGGGCGACGTGTTTACGCAGGACGTGGTGGACACCTGGATCGACTACAAGATGAAGAACGAGGTACAGGCGATCGATCTGCGGCCCCACCCGTGGGAGTTTGCGCTGTACTACGACATCTGAGACGTTAGGCTGACGGGCGTGTTAGCGCGGCCCGGCAACGTGAAACCCGTTGCCGGGCGCGCGGGAGGGCGCGGATAACGGATCGGCGATGCTGTCACAACGGGGCCTGCCCGCGGGGAGTGGAAAAGGGTATGAAGGGGACGCAGGGATTATACGATCCACGGTTTGAACACGACGGGTGCGGCGTGGGGTTTGTCGCCCGGGTGGACGGCACCCCGTCGCGCGAGGTGATCGACCGGGGATTCGAAGTGCTGCGCAACCTGCTGCACCGGGGGGCGATCGGCGGCGATCTGGAGACGGGGGACGGGGCGGGCCTGCTTATCCAGGTTCCCGACGCGTTTCTGCGGCGCGAATGCGCCGGGCAGGGCATCGCCCTGCCGCCGGCGGGCCGTTACGGCGTGGGGATGGTCTTTCTCCCGCGCAGCGAGGCGGGCCGGCGGGCCGGGCGCGCGGCGCTGGAGCAGGCGCTGGCGGCGGAAGGGCTGACGGCCGCGGGGTGGCGCGAGGTGCCGGTGGACGGGCGGGTTCCCGGCGAGAAGGCGCGGCGCGACATGCCGGTGATCGAGCAGTGTTTCGTAACCGGCGGGCCGGCGGAGGCGGAGGCGCTGGAGCGGCGCCTGTACGTGGCGCGCAAACGGGCGGAGCGCGCCATGCGCACGGCGGCGGCGCCGGACGCCGGGGCCTTCTACGTGGCCAGCCTCTCCTGTCGCACGGTGGTGTACAAGGGCATGATGACCGGCGGCCAGCTGCCGGACTTCTATGCGGACCTGCGGGACCCCGCGCTGACGGCGGCGATCGCGATCATTCACGAACGCTACAGCACGAACACCTTTCCGTCCTGGCCGCTGGCGCAACCGTTCCGTTTCCTGGGGCACAACGGCGAGATCAACACGCTGCGCGGCAACCGCAACGCCATGCGCTCCCGCGAGCGAAGCCTCGAATCCGATCTGTTCGGCACGGAGATTCAGGCGTTGCTGCCGATCATCGAGGCGGAGGGCAGCGATTCGGCCTGCCTCGACAACGTGGTCGAGCTGCTGGTTCGCGCGGGGCGGACGCCGGCCCACGCGATGCTGATGCTGATTCCCCAGGCCTGGGGGGCGCGGTACCCGATGGGACCGGACCTGCGGGGCTTCTTCGAGTACCATGCCGGGCTGATGGAACCGTGGGACGGGCCCGCCGCCGTGGCGTTTTCCGACGGGCGTTACGTCGGGGCCCTGCTGGACCGCAACGGACTGCGGCCGGCGCGTTATACGATCACGCGGGACGGCCTGGCCGTCTTCGGGTCGGAGGCGGGCATTGTGGACGTGCCGCCGGAAGCGGTGGCGGAGCGGGGCGCGCTGCGGCCCGGGCAGATGCTGCTGGTGGATACCGCGCGGGGCCATGTGCTCGAGGACGCGGAAATCAAAATGCAGTTGGCACGGCGCCAGCCGTACCGCCGCTGGGTGCAGGAAAACCGCATCTCGATCCACGGCCTGTTCAACGCGGTGGCCCCGGTCACGCCGGCGGAAGCGGACGCGCTGCTCCGGAGCGAGCGGCTGTTCGGCTACACGCGCGAGGACCGCAACGTGATTCTCGGCCCGATGGCGGCGACCGGCAAGGAGCCGGTGGGCTCGATGGGCGCGGATTATCCGCTGGCCGTCCTGTCGGAGCAGCCGCAGCTCCTCTACAACTATTTCAAACAGCTGTTTGCCCAGATTACGAACCCGGCCATCGATCCGATCCGGGAAGAGCTGGTCATGTCGCTGATGACCTATCTGGGTACGTCGCCGCGGATCCTGTCGGAAGTGCCGCAGCACGCGCGGCTCGTCAAGTTGCGGCACCCGTTTCTCTCGAACGAGGATCTCGAGCGGATCCGCTCGCTGCACCTGGACGATTTCCGGTGTCAGGCCCTGCCGATCGGATTCCCGGCGCGCGGGTCGGGCCGCGACCTGGAGGAGGCGCTCGAACAGCTCTGCCGCATGGGCGAGGCCGCGGCGGCGGGCGGCGTGCGCTTCCTGGTCTTGAGCGACCGCGGCCTGCCGGAACACCAGGCGCCGATTCCGGCGCTGCTGGCGGTCTCGGCCCTCAACCAGCACCTCGTGCGCAAGGGGCTGCGGACGCCGGTGAGCCTGTTGATGGAGACGGGCGAGGCCCGCGA